>JADLHM010000006.1 GCA_020848745.1 Deltaproteobacteria bacterium
CAGCTGCACCTCTGGTAGCAGCGCCCTTCAGGGCGCTCACAGGGCCGCTCGTGAGCGGCCAACATTCCAGCCGCTTTGAGCGGCTCACTCTTCAAATTCCCCCGGCTTTGCCGGGGGATCATTAACCGGCATGGCCGCCGGGCGGGCGCGTGCCGGACCCGGCCGCCGCGTCGAGGTGGTCGTCGAGGAGGTCGCGGATGCGGCGGCTGAGCGTCTGGCAGATCGCGACCGCGATCGCCGGGTGCTCCTCCATCACCTCGAAGAGATCCTGGCGATCCAGGCGGAGGAGCCGCACCGGGCCGTCGGCGATCACCGAGGCGGAGCGGCGCTCGCCGTCGAAGACGGCGATCTCACCGAAGAACTCGCCCGGACCGAGCGCCGACACGGCGGTGCCTTCCTTCGTGACCCGCACGTGCCCCTCGACGATGAAGTACATCCGCGCGTCGAACTCGCCCTCGCGCACGATCGTCTCGCCGGCGGCGACCTGGCGTTCGGCGACGACGCGCGCGAGCTCGCCGAGCTGCCGCGTCGTGAGGCCGGCGAAGAGATCGAGCCGGCGCAGCAGGAGGATCATGTCGACGGGGGTCATGCGATGGTCCGTGCGTTCGTATGGCACGCTGCCGGTCACCCGTGCCAGCGTCTCCGCAGGGAGGGCGCCGCGCAGGAGATCCCGACTGAGGCCGTCGCTGGAGGCGAGCACCTCGGCGACCGCCTCCTCGAACGTCGGCAGCGGCCGGCCGAGCGCTTCGGCCGCGCGCCGTGCGAGCATGCCCGGGCTGCCGTCCTCGAGGAGCGGCAGGAGGCGTTCGCGCTCCTTCGGCGGCAGGAGCGCCTCGAGCGCTTCCAGCACGAGGGCGCGGTCGCGCGTGCTGTGCGTGCGCCCGAGGAGACGGCCGACGCGGGCGAGACGCTCGTCGTCGCGGGCCGCCGCGATGAGGACGACGGCCGTGTGCGAGCTCTCGTCGAGGCGTTCGCGCAGCCGCTGGAGCGCCGCGCCCGCGTTCGCGTTCAGGCGCAGCGCCTCGATCTGCAGGATCAGGCGACGGATGACGTCGACCTCACGGTCGACGAGGGTCTGCAGGCGCGCGGGATCGACCGGCAGCCCGACGAGGATCGGCAACACCGCCTCGCGGGCGCGGAAGCGTCCGAAGCGGAGCGTGTGCAGGAGTACGTCGACCGCATCGGAGCCGAAGGCGCGCAGCGCCCGCCGGGCCGCGGCGGCCTCGCGCGCGTCCTCGGCGGTGAGGTGCTGGACCAGGTCGCGCGCGGCGTCGGCGAGGCGGGCGTGACCGATGAAATCGAGGACCGCGATCCGCACCGCGACGTCCGGGTCGAGCCGGTGCGGGAGGATGCGGGCCGCGTGCGGCCGGAGGCGCTCGCCGTGGACCTCGGCGACCTCGGCGAGCGCGCGCGCGGCGTGCACGCGGTCCGCGGGCGCCTCGAGGGCGGAGAGCAGCTGCGCGAGCTGGGCGTCCCAGCCGGCGCCGGCGGTCGGGTGGCGGAGCTCGGTGCGGAGCTCCTCGCGGGCGAGGCGACGGGCGTCGGCGTCGGCGCTCGCGAGTGCGCCGCGCACCGCCGCGTCGAGCTCGGCGCTCGTCGTCGCGCCGGCCCGGGCGAGCGCCGCGCGCGCGGCGAGCGCGACCGCGGGGTGCGGATCGGCGAGGGCCGCGCGCAGAGCCGGCGGCCACGGCTTCGCACCGGGTCCGAGGAGACGTGCATAGGCCTGGACGAGGTGCGCGCGGTCGAGCGGACCGAGAGCGCCGGGGTTCGCGAGGAGCGCCGCGAGGTGGCGGACGCTCTCGTCCGGCATCAGGCTCGCCGCGGCGCCTTGCCGGAGCACGCGATGGAGCGCCGCGATCAGCACCGTCCGGTGCGCTTCCGGCGCGGCCCGGAGCGCGCGGGCGAGCGCCCGCACCGCGCGGCGCGGTATCGCCTCGACCACGATCTCACAGGCGGCGCGACAGCGCTCGAGGTCGGTGCTGACCAGGCTCTGCTCGAGGAGACGGACGGTGCCGCCGTCGAGGAGATCGGTGAGCGGCGGCGGATCCTCGAATTCGCTCCGCCGCGCCGTCGCTACTTGCAGGAGCATGGTCGGGTAGAGGCGCCAGAGGACGAGCGCCAGCACGAGCCACGCCGCGGCCACCGGCAGGCCGGCATAGCCGACCCAGAGCGGCGTCCCGAAGGCCAGGGCCGTGATGATGAGGACGTTGCCGACGAGGCCGCCGGCGCGCTTCACGGGACCGTCGATGAGCGTCGTGACGGCGGCGCGCACGCGCTCGGGAAAGAGCGTCACGAGGATGCGCTGCGCGGGGTCGTAGACGGCGTGGTCCTGGAGGTTCACGCCGGCGACGGCGGCGATGCCCGCGCCGAGGCTCAGCTGCACGCTCAGGCCGACGAGGCCGAGCAGGTAGATCAGCGGCGAGAGCGCCGCCGCCAACGGCACGCCGAGCCGCCGGAAGACCGCCGGCGTGCCGATCATCTGGATCAGCATGACGCCGACGTTGAGCCAGCCGCGGAAGAGCGCGTAGAGATCGAGGAGGCGCTGCTCGCCGCCGTGGCCCTGCGTCGCCTGGTCGGCGACGTACGCGAACTCGAAATACAGGATCGGGCCGAGGATCCCGGCGAGGAGCGACGCGAGCACGAGCACGCGGAAGAGGGCACCGCCGCGCCAGAGCGAGCCGAGCCGCCGGCTCGCGTCGTCGCCGAGCGGCTCGGCGCGCGCCGGGCGGTAGTAGCGCGCGGGCTGCATGCGCAGGAGCGGCACGATCGCGGCGGCGGCGATCCCCATCGTGATGCCCGCGATCGGCAACAACGCGGCGATGCCGAACGTGCGGCCGAGCCATCCCGACGCGAAGCTGCCGGCGATCGCGCCGAGCGTGCCGCCGGCGCTGATCTGGGCGAAGAGGCGCTTTCCTTGCCGCGCGCTCACGAGGCTGCCGACGGCGGTCCAGAACACGACGAGCGCGATCGCGTCGAGCTGCTTCGCGGCGAGGACGAGCAGGACGAAGGCGCTGTCCACGTTGGCCGCGACGAGCAGCCAGAGCGGCACCAGGGCGAGCCCGAGCGCGACGAGCGTCGCGATCAGGAGCCTGCGCGACTCCACGCGGAGCGCGAGGCGGCCGACGGCGAAGGTCGTGAAGGTGAGGAGGACCGAGTTGCCGAGGAAGACCCACGGCAGGCGGTCGACGCCGATGCGCTTCAGGAAGAGGGTGTCGGCGACGTTCGCGACCGAGATCGAGCCCCACGAGACGGCGAAGAGCGCGAGCGAGCTCCAGGCGAGCACGCGACCTTCGCCGTGCTCGACGGCGAGGAGGCGGGCGACCCGCGCGACCCAGCGCGTCACGGCTCAGGCGGCCGCGCCGCCGGCGCGCGCGGCGGCGAGACGCCGGTGCTCGCGAACGATCACCATCGCCGAGGCCAGCCACACCAGCACGAGCGCGACGGAGACGAAGAAGAAGTGCTGCGTCGAGAGGTGGAGCACCTGCACTCCGAGCAGCACGGTGAGCGCGGCGAAGCCGTCGCCCAGCCGCACGAACAGCGAATCGACCACCGGCTTCGCCTTGTACTTCATTTCGGCGGTCGTCGGCAGCCAGAGCACCTGACGGGCGGTGTTGTTGATCGAGTAGTCGACGCTGTTCTCGGCGACCTTCATGACGCGCACCATCCAGAGGACGGGTACGATCGCCATCGAGGTGTAGGAGACGAGCGCGATCGCCGGCAGCATGAGGAAGATCACGCCGAAACCGCCGTACTTGAGCAGGCGCGACGCCACGATCGCCTGGAGCACGAGCGCGGTGACGTTCACCCAGAAGTAGTAGCCGCCGTAGAAGGCGGCGGTGCCCGCGCGGACGAAGCTGATGACGGCGGCCGGGTCGACGATGCCCTTTGCCTGCCGTTCCTGCTCGAGGGCCTCCTGCACCACCCGGAAGAGCAGGTTCTCGCCGTTGGTGTTCACCCAGTTCGTCAGGAGGGCGACGATCGCGGCGGCGAAGAGGTAGCGGTGCCGCAGCACGAAGGCGAGCGCGCCGTGCCCATCACCGGTGGCGGCGGGAGCGGTCGGCCGGACGCGCGCCTGCTTCGGGGTGCCGAGCGGGCCGCGTGCGTCCGCGATCCGGGTGAGCAGGATCGAGAGCGCGAGCGGGACGTTGGCGAGCAGCAGCAGCGTTCCGCTGTCGAACCATCGCTCTTCGACGAGGAACCCGGTCAGGAACGAGCCCGCGGCCGCGCCTGCGGTCGCGCCGATGCCGATCAGCGGCAGGAGACGCTGGCCGCGTTCGTCGGCATAGAGATCGGCGGCGAAGGCCCAGAATTGGGCGACGATGAAGACGCCGAACATCCCCACCCAGAGATAGAACGCGATGCCGGAGCCCGGCAGGTTCGCGAGGATGAAGCCCGGCTGCAGCATCCAGAAGACGACCAGGCACGCCATGCAGGCCAGCGTCGCGCGGGTGATGAGCGTGCCGCGCGGCCAGCGGCTCGACAGGCGGCCGTAGTAGGAGACGACGCCCGCGAGGAGCAGGCTCTGCCCGAAGCTCGAGTACGCCTTGACCTCCATCTTCGAAAGCCCCGCGACGTCCGAGACCGCGATCCAGCTCTCGCGCAGCGGCTTGATGAAATAGTAGGCGCACAGGATCAGGAACACGTTCGCGAAGAGCACGAGGCTCGTCGGTCCTTCGCCGGCGCGGACGTCCGTGAAGATGCGGAGTATCCGTTCGAGCGTCGAAAGCCGGGTTCCTCGTTCCGCCTGCACGCCACCTCCCGCCAAGGCGGGGTAGCTCGACGCGCGGTCCGAGGCCTCCCCGATCAGCTCCGTCCGTCTCTACGACGGCGGCGCGGCGGTGACAAAGGGCCGCCGTTCGGTTGAGACCGCGGAAGCCCGGTGCTACCGTGCGCGGCGTTCGTCGTGGCGGTGCCTGACCGCCTCGCGTCTCCGCGGCCGCGCCGCGAGTTCCACGAAAGAAGGTCTCTCCATGGGTGGTAAGTCACGGACCTCCGTCACCAAGCGCCAGAAGGAACAAGCCCGGCAGCAGCGCCGCCAGAACAAGGAAATGCGCCGTGAGCAGCGGGCTGCGGAGAAAGAGGGGCGGCCTCAGGTCGAAGGCGAGGACCCGGACATCGCCGGCATCGTTCCGGGGCCCCAACCGCATCCCTTCCTGACCGAGGAAGAGATCCAAGAGGAGAACGAGGAGGGGTAGCGCGCCTCGCTCCGAGGCGGCGGACGATCGCCGGCGCCGCGCGGCGTCCTCGCGGCGTGGACCCGGCGCGAAATGTGAGCTAGACGCCGTGGCGCTTCGCAGGCGCAATGGCGCGGGGGCTCGGAGGCGGATGCAGGGACTGGTGCGATACGTCGCGGCGGCTGGGATGGCCGCGCTCATCGGCGTCTCCGCGGCGGCGGCGCAGTCCGTCGGGCCGACCGACCTGCAGCCGGCGGCGGTGCTCGTCATGCCGTTCGACGTGACGGCGGGGCATGCGAGCTTCATGCTGGTGAGCCGCATCGGCGACACGGTCGCGCCGCGCGCCGTCACCACGCACTGGGTCTTCTACTCCGCCGACTGCGGCCACCTCGCCGACCTCGCGATCGGGCTCACCGAGAACGACACGATCGTCGTCGACCCGACCCGCATCCAGAGCCAGACGCAGGAGCCCGGCTCGCCGCTGAACGAGCCGGCGGGGCCGGTGGTCGATCTGACGGGCGCGCGCGGCGTGGCGATCGTCACGGTGCAGGCGCCGCCCGGCGTCTCGCCGGTACAGCTCGTCGGCTCGTGGACGATCGCCGACCGGACTGCCGGCAGCGCCTTCGGCGCGAACGCCGTCGGCTTTTCGAGCCCGGCGCTGCCGGATCCGTCGCTCCTGGCGTTCGAGGGCCTCGTCATTCCGACGTTCGCCCCGTCGGCGCTCGACACGTCGCAGGTGATCGTGGTCGGCCTCGAGCAGCAGGGCGACTCGATCGTGCCGATCGCGCGTCCGAGCGCGGTGCTCGGCGGCGCCCACGTTTGCTGCAACGCCCAGGTCACCGACACGCTCGAGACGATCGTCTCGGTGCCCGACGTCTGCTTCGCCTGCGCCCTCTTCGCTCCGGTCGCTCCGACGCGCCTCCCGAGCGCGGACCCGCCGGTCGTCCCGCTCGCGACGGCCCCGGCGAGCGCGGGGATGGTCGTGCTGCGCGCGTGCCGCACGGCCGACGACGACGGCGTTCCGGTGCCGCTCGGCAGCGCTGGCGCGCGGCAGTTCCTGGTCGCGTTCCATGGACAGGCCGTCGGCCCGTTCGGCGTCGTCACCGCCGGGAAGTACGGCGCGCCGGCGTTCTGAGAGAGCCCTAGACGCAATGCCGGTCACATAAGACCGGGTTGAAGGTTTTGGATCGCTCCCAGCGTCCGCTATTCCCCTCGCGGGGTGGGGAGGTGGGACGATGGGGCTGGGGGAGGACCTGCTCGCCGGCGGCGAGGAGCG
>JADLHM010000007.1 GCA_020848745.1 Deltaproteobacteria bacterium
GCGCATTTCGTCTATGCCCGCGAACCGGCTTTTAAGCAGCGGGTCGTAGGTTCGAGTCCTACACGGCCCATTGGCAACAAGCTCGCGGAATTCCTCGGGCACGACTTTGGCCGCGGCGGCGATTTTCGACGCCGCTGGCCCAAAGTCACCACCAAAGTCACCACCCCCCGTGGTGACCGCGTCGTCGAGGCTGTCGATCGCTGCTTTGTCGCCCTTCGGAAGCCAACGGCCGTAGGTGTCGACCGTCATCGCGATGCTCTTGTGGCCGAGCTGCGCCTGGACGTAGGCCGGCGACTTCCCCTCGGCGAGGAGGATCGACGCGAAGGTGTGCCGGAGGCAGTGGGGCGTGAGATGCGCGGGGAGCGCGGCGTGCTTCAGGATCCGCGCGAAGGCGCGGCGGACGTTGTGCGGATCACGGGGGCCGCCGGTGCGCTCAGGAAAGAGCCACAGGCGTTGATCTGCGGGCACTCCTGCCTCGAGCGCCGCCGCGCGAAGGGCGATCGCATGCGTACGCAGCGTGTCGGCGAGCTGCTGGGACATGTCGACCACGCGGCCGTCGCCCATCTTCGGGGCGTCGACGCGGCGGCCGTCGTCGGAAAGCGTGCGGGCGACGGCGATCTCGCGCGCGAGGAAGTCGAGGTCGCCGTCGTCGTGGAGGCCGATCTGGAGCGCCAAGCACTCGCCCAGACGGACGCCGGTGCGAGCGAGGGTCAGCATCAAAGGGTACCAGCGTCGCTCATACGTGAAGGCGGCGCTCAAGAAATTGATCAGCTGAGCGCGGGTCATCGCCTTTGACTTCACGGATTCTTGCCGGGCGGCCTTGGACTTGCTGAGGCCGAGCGCCCGTCCGAGCTTGGCGATCGGGTTTGCGGCGATGACCTCGTTGTCGACGGCCGCGGAGAGCATGGCGCGCAGCGTGCAGTAGATGATGCTGACGGTGCCCGGGTCGAGCCCTGAGCGGAGCTTGTCGAGCAAGAGCTCCTTCGCATCCGCGCGGCCGAGGTCGCGGACCTCGATCAGCCCGAAGATCTCTCCGCCGGTCTTCGAGTCGAGCGCGCCCGTAGGTTCGTCCGCCAGGAGGACGAGAGGCTCTCCGACGAGGCTGCGGGCGATGGCGACGCGTTGCATCTCGCCGCCCGAGAGTTCGTGCGGACGCTGGCGGGCGCGGCGCGAGAGACCGACCAGCTCGAGCATGCACGCGGCGCGCTCCGCGGCCTGGCGGCGCGGCACACCATCGAGGAGAAGCGGCAGGCCGATGTTCTCGGCCGCAGTCAGCGTCGGGATCAGGTTGAAGAACTGGAAGACGAGGCCGACCGACCGCCGCCGCATGATCGTCAGCTGGTCGTCGGTCATCCGCGACAGGGGCTCGCCGTCGATGGCGATGCTGCCGGCGTCGGGGACGTCGAGACCGGCGATCAAATGAAGAAGCGTCGACTTCCCCGAGCCGCTCGCACCCATGATCGAGACCAGCTCGCCCTTTCGGACGTCGAAGCTCACGTCGGCGACGGCCGGGACCTCGAGATCACCTTGGCGGTAGAGCTTCCGAAGGTTGCGGACGCGGACGATCGCTTCGCTGCCTCGCACCATGTGTCCTCCACGACGATGGCGGACGGCCTGTCGCCGACGTCCCATCGTGCGACCTGGCGCGAGCAAGCGGCATGCCCACAAGCGGGCTCGGTGGCGTGCGTTCGAGGGTCGGTCTTGCCAGACCTGGCCGTCATCGCTGGCGCCGCCTGACACTCGTGACAGCGCCCGTGCAGCGCCTTGACGGGGCCCACGGCTTGGGCGTATGATCTGGTCAATTGTCCAAAGTCGGGAATGCGACGCGATATCCTCGATAAGGCGCAGGATGACCCGCGCGGCTCGCCGGCGCGCATCCTCGATGCCGCCGAGCACGTCTTCGCCGAGCGCGGCTTGGCCGGCGCGTCGACCCGTGAGATCGCGCGGCTCGCCCGCGTGCCGCTGGGCGCGGTTCACTACTATTGGGGCAGCAAGAAGGGCCTACGAGACGCGGTCTTCGCCCGCCTGATCGAGCGCTTCGGCAAGACCCTGATGGGGAAGCTCGTGCCCGGCGACACGCCGGGGAAGGTGCTCGACAGCCTGACCGATGCGTTTTTCGACCTTTTGGTAGCGAACCGGGACGCCGCCCGGCTGCTCGTCCGCGAGATCCTCGAGCCGCCCGATCCGCAGCTAGAGCAGCTGTTCGAGGCCCTGGCCTCGTTCGGCTTGGGTGCGTTCCGCGAGTTCGACGGGACGACCGGCCGCGACGATGCCGTCGCCGTCTTCGTGGTCGCCGGAGCCTTTCTCGCTGCGATCGCCAACGAGACGACCCAGGAGATGTTTCTCGGCGGCAGCGTATTCAGATCGCGCGCCGCCCGTGAGCGCATCCGCGGCGAGCTGAAGCGCCTCGCCCGCTCGGCGTTCGGGGTGTCGGAGTAGTTTCTTCCCCGTGAATGGTCAACTGCCCAAGACGATCGACCGCTGAACAAGGAGGAAGCGCAAATGACACGATCACCGTTCTTCGAGGGGCTCAGCCGGATCCCGATTCGGATCGCGGGGCACGACGCCGCCGTGCCGTTCCTCATCTACGACGGGGACGTCATGACTGCCGTGTTCGCGGCCAGATATCGGGAGCTCCGTCGGTTGCTGCCGGACGCACGGTTCGTGCCCGCCCGGATCGCACCGGGGGTCGGCATCATCGCCGTCAACGCCGGCGAGTATCGGCGGACCGACGTCGGCCCGTACAACGAACTCGTGGTATCGATCATGCTAAACGAGCCGCCGTTCTGGCTGAACTTCCCGGGCCGCGCGCTGCTCGGCGCCCATCGCCGCCGGCAGTATCACGCCTTCGTCCAGCGCGTGGCCGTGAACACGCCCGTCAGCTTCGCGGGCGGCGAGTTCTATGGCTTCCCGAAGTTCATGGCGCGCGTGGAGTTCAGCGAGAGCGGCGACGAGCGGGTCTGTCGGGTCATGCAGGACGGCCAGCAGATCCTCACCCTGCGCGGAAAGAGGCTCGCGACTCCGCACCGGGAGGAGATCCAGACGTTCTGCCATCTGTGGTCCGACCGCCAGCCGCAGAGCTGCGAGTTCAAGATCAACGCGCTCGCGTTCGGAGGAACGTCGACGCCGCTGGCGGCCTCGATCGACATTTCATCGAGCCACCCTGTTGCGGTTGAGCTCAGCCAGCTCCTGCTCTGGCGGCGCGCGATCCACTTCCGGCGCATCACCCGCTTCGAGGGCATCCTGTACGGGCCCGATCGCCATTCGCTCGCGCTCTTGCGGAAGGCGCGCGATCTCGTGGCCGAGGGCGACCTGGCGGTGCTGTCGGCATGAGCCCGCGGCGACGAGCCCGCTCGACGGCCGCCCGGACGTCGGCGCTTGGCGCGGCCGTTCTCGCGGCGACGTTCTTGCCCGCGGGAACGGCGGCCGCGTCGCCCGCGGCTGTCGCCGCGTCGTGCGTCGCGTGTGGCGAGCGCGGACCGGTATCGCGCCGGGCTCTCTCGGAGGACGCCTGGCGGGCGATCGCCGACGGCGAGGTCGTCACCTCGAGCATCCGCGAGCCGAGCCCGGACGAGACGGCGCGCGCGTCCGTCGAGGTTACCGGGCTCGTGCTGCATCCGCCGGACCACGTCTGGGCGGTGCTGACGGACTTCGAGGCACAAGCACGCTGGCAGCCGGGTATCGAGGAGACGCGTGTCGTCCGGACCGAAGGCGATCGCATCTGGGTCGACGAGCGTCTGCGCTTCTTCCTCGTGGGAGTTCGGTATCGGATGATCTACCGGCTCGAGCCCGAAGTGGGCTCGATCAGCTGGACGGTCGACGAGACCACGCCGCACGACATCGGGGCGACGTCCGGCGCGTGGATGCTCGAGCCGACGGCCGGCCGACGGAGCACGCTGCTCACGTATCGCGCCGCGATTGACACCGGTCGCCGCGTGCCCACGTTCATCGCGTCGTTCCTTTTGCAACACTCGCTGCCGAAGCTCATCGTCGGCCTGCGAGCCGAAGTGGATCAGCGCTTCGGCGCGGCACGGCCCGCGGACCGTGCGGGCGCGGACGGGTCGCCCGCCGCGCCACTGATGGTAGAGCCCCTGCCAACGGCGGGCGGGGAGTTGCCACGAACGGCGCCGGAACACGAGTCGGGAGACCGTGCGACGCACGTCGGCACGGCCCCGACCTTGCACTCGCAACGCACCACTCGGACATCGGGGAGATGAGGCTCATGACACGAACGACGACCGCCATACACGAGCACCTCAGATCGAGCGCGCACCTCAGCAAGAGGCATGTCCATCCGAAGCTTTCGCAGCTGATGGAGCTCGGCGGCATGAACACCGCCTTCGCACGCGCCGCCGGCCAGTACCTCTACGATTTCTCTGGCCATCGCTACCTCGACCTCCTCTCGGGCGGTGGCATCCACTTCGTCGGCCGCAACCATCCGCAGGTGCTCGCGGCGGTGCGCGAGGCGCTCGCCGACGACCTGCCGAACCTCTGCGTCGTGAACGCGTCGATCCTCGGTGGCTCGCTCGCCGAGCGGCTGCTCGAGCTCGCCGGCGATCCGTCCGGCAAGGTCCTGTTCGCCAACTCGGGCGCCGAGGCCGTCGACACCGCGATGCGGTTCGCCCGCTACGTGACGCGCCGGCCGCGCTTCCTCTACCTGCAGGGCGCCTTTCACGGCCGGACGTGGGGTGCCATCTTGATGAACGGGTTCGACGAGATGCGTGAAGGTCTGACGCCTTTCCTGCCGGACTGCGTCGCGATCCCGCCGAACGACCTCGACGCGCTCGAGCGCGAGGTTACGCGCGGCGACGTCGCCGCGTTCGTCTTCGAGCCCGTGCAGGGCATGACGCTGACGCCGCTCGACCTCGATTATTATAGCCGTCGTCGCTCGGCACCACCACTACACGTACGTCGTTCCGGGCGAGTCGCGGCCACGCCGCCATCCGACGCGGGACGCGTCGGCGCGAGACATCACGACGTTCCCGTATCCCGCCAGCACGGAGCACGGCTTCACTACCGTCGGCGCGATCTTCGACGACGCCCTCAACCCCGGCCGCAAACGGCCGTTCGCGATACGCGCCGTCATGGAGGCGCTCGTCGATCAGGACGGCGGCTGGCTTGAGCGCTGGGACGCGTGGGCCGGGGCCGAGACGGCGATCGTGTGGGACGCACACCTTGGCGGCATGCCGATCTGCCTGATCGGTATCGAGAGCACGTCGGTCCCGCGCTCCGATCCGCCGGTCGACGGGCCGCCCGCATGGACCGGTGGTGCGCTGTTTCTGGGCTCGTCCAAGAAGGTGGCGCGTGCCCTGAACGCGGCGAGCGGCAATCGGCCGGTCGTCGTGCTCGCGAACCTGTCGGGGTTCGACGGCTCGCCGGAGTCGCTCCGCGACCTCCAGCTCGAGCACGGCGCCGAGATCGCACGTGCGGTCGTCCGCTTCGATGGGCCGATCCTCTTTGTCGTCGTCTCGCGCTATCATGGCGGGGCGTACGTCGTGTTTTCGAAGGCTCTGAACCGCCACTTGCACGCCATGGCCATCGACGGGGCCTACGCTTCCGTGATCGGCGGTGCCGCTGCCGCGGCGGTAATCTTCAAGCGCGACGTGTACGCACGTGCGGTCGAGGCACCTGCCGTGCGTCGCGCCGCCACCGCGCTCGCCCGTCGTTCGTTCGCCCGCCGCCGCCGCGCTCACCGAGAGTCGCTCGCGGCGGCATTGCGCGATGCGCGGACGGCCGTGGCGACCGAGTTCGACGAGGTGCACAGCGTCGCACGCGCCTGCCGCGTCGGCTCGCTCGATGAGATCATTGCGCCGCGGCAGCTCCGTCCCGCGCTCATCCGGGCACTCCGACGCGCGTCGGGCGAATCGCGTCCGCGGTCGCGCATGGCGATGCGGGCGCACGGCGCCGCGCAGCAAGCGCGCTCACGCCGCGCGGCAGCGCCCACCTGCGCCGCCGAAGCCGATCGTCGAGATTCGTATCCGGAATACGGGCTCTCCGAAGCGGCACCCAACGGCGTAGATCGGAGTGCGAAGAAATGACTGGGTTGCACCCGACCTCTGCGTGGCCGCTCCCCTCGAGCGGCGCCGCTTCCGTTCCGAACCCGGTGGAGGTCGCCTCGGCACTCGGCTGAACACGAGGAAGACGTCATGAAAGACCTACGAGGAAAAGTCGCGGCGGTGACGGGAGCGAGCTCCGGCCTCGGCCGCGGGCTCGCGCAGAGCCTGGCCGACGAAGGTTGCCACCTTGCGCTCTGCGACGTCGACGAGAACGGCCTCGAGGAGACGGCGCGATTGCTCCGCGGCCGGTCGATCAGGGTGACGACTGCCCGGGTGGACGTAAGCGACCGGGCGGCGGTGCAGGCCTTCGCTGATGCGACCGTGGCCGACCACGGTGGAGTGGACGTAGTCGTCAACAACGCGGGCGTGATGGTCTACGATCGGCTCGAGACGGTGCGCTGGGAGGATTTCGAGTGGGTGATCGACGTCGATTTCTGGGGGGTGGTCTACGGAACCCGTGAATTCCTGCCGCATCTCCGCAAACGACCGGAGGGGTACATCGTCAACATCTCGAGCGTGAACGGATTTCTTCCGTTTCCTCTGAACGGGCCGTACAACGCGGCCAAGCACGTCGTCGACGGTTTCCATGACCATGATCCAAGAGCTCCGAGGGACGGGAGTGAGACTGATGTCGGTCCATCCCGGCGGGATCAGGACCGACATCGTACGGCGCGCACGCTTCCGCAAGCAGAATGGCTCGCTGCTCGGAGCGGACGACTTCGCCGAGATGTTCGACGAGGTGGCCCGCACTATTCCCGATGCGGCTGCGCGCCGGATCGTCAGGGGCATCAAGCGGGGTAAGGAGCGGCTTCGGGTGGGGTCCGATGCGGTGACCATCGACTGGGCCCGTCGGTTGTTCCCGCTTGGCGCCGTCAAGCTCGCGGGGATGATCTACGATGGCATCTTCCGCCGACGCGAACGGGCGAAGAGCGGGAGCGACCAGCGACCGGCGGCCGGTGGTCTTCGGCGATCGGGATTGCCGTGAAGCGCTCCCGGCCGACTTTGGCGATTCGGCGCCTGGAAGACGTGCCGCGCCGCGAGCAATGGGACCGGCACCACGAAGGTGGCCGGGCCGCGCTTCGAGATGTCCTCGGCCACCACGGGGTCGAGGCGGCCGTCACCGTGGACCCGGAGCATGGGTATCTCTGCTTGCTCGACGATGCGGGGTGTCGCCTTCCCTGGTTCGCCAACGTGTCGCACACCGCCGGCCTCGCGGTTGCGGTGCTCGCGTCGTCGCCGGTCGGTGTCGATGTCGAGCGAGTGGACCGCGATCCGACGCGGGCGGTCGCGCGCTTCTTGAGCAGACGCGATCGAGAACGCCTCGCGCGCTTCTGCCCTCACGATGTGACGGGAGAGCTGGTGCTATGGACGGGAAAGGAAGCGAGTCTCGGTATCACTCGGCGTCACTCTTGACCCCTACCCCGAACGACAATGTAGAACCGCCTGCGATGATCGTGCCCCCGGCGATCCAAGAGCGGCGGACCGGAAGCAGCGAGCGAGTAGGTCGTCCGCGGGAACGGTATGGACGTCTTCTTGCTCCGTGACCGCCTGATCGGGGACTACGCGGATTACGTCCGCAGTTTCATCGCCATTCGCGACCCCCGCATCCGCGAGCAGGTAGACCGGGAGCTGGACGCGGGGCGCCTGTGGCCCAATCCGCATGTGGTGCTCGACCCATCTTCGAGCGATGCGGCGCGGCAGCTGGGAGCAGCGATCGAAGAGCTGCGCTGATGGAAGTCGCGCTCGCCAAGACCTTCTTCGATTCGGCCGCCCGGCTCGCCCCCGACGATCGCCGCCGCGTCTACGACTTCGTCAACAAGTTCTACGCCGATCCGACGTCGCCCGGCATCAGCCTCGAGCGCGTGGTGCAGGCACGTGACGCCGATATCTGGTCCGCTCGGGTCACGCAGGCGCTTCGGGCGATCGTCCACAAGCACGGAGACCGAGCGCTCGTGTTGTACGCAGGACAGCACGACGACGCCTACACCTGGGCGGCGCGGCGCCGGCTCGGCACCCATCCGGTGACCGGTGCCGTCCAGATCGTCGAGACGACCGAGGAAATCGAGCGGGTGCTTGCGAAGAGCGCACCCGCCGAGGCCGAAACCCCTCCTCGCTTCCCGACGCGGGATTACGCCGACGACTACCTACTGAGCCTCGGCGTTCCCGAGGATTGGCTCCCGACACTGCGCCGGCTTCGCACGGACGACGAGGTGCTCACCGCGGCGGGCCGCCTTCCCGAGGAGGTAGGCGAGCGGCTCCTGGCCCTCGCCGATGGTGAGGTCGTGACGCCGCCGGCGGCGACCAAAGCGGAAGCGCCGCTGCCGGCGAACATCGACAATCTGCGGCGCTTCTACGTGGTCGAGAGCGAGTCCGACCTCGCCCAGGTCCTGAACCAACCGCTCGAGGCGTGGATCCGATTCCTGCACCCGTCGCAGCGGAGCCTCGTGACCGCATCCTTTTCTGGGCCAGCGAAAGTCACAGGGTCGGCTGGGACCGGCAAGACGGTCGTAGCGATGCACCGCGCGCGCGCATTGGCGCGCAAGGGCAAGCACGTGCTCCTCACGAGCTTCGTCGGCACGCTCTGCCGAAACATCGAGCGGAACCTGCGCGTTCTCTGCACCTCCGAGGAGACGGCGCGGATCACGGTCAACACCGTGCTGCGCCAGGCGCTCCAGGTTGCGCGGGTGGGTAGGCCGGGCATCCAGGCTATCCACGACGACGAGCTCGGTCGCCTCTTGGAGCAGAACCGTCAGCGTGCCCGCGTGATGACGGAGGACGGCTTCATCCGCGGCGAGTGGAGCGAGGTGATCGACCGCCAGGGCATCACCATCTGGGATGCGTACCGCGATGCCGACCGCCGGGGACGCGGACGGCCCTTGAACACCAAAGACCGCCAGCAGCTGTGGGCGGTGTTCGAGGGCACGCTCGCAGATCTCGAGGCGGCCAATCGGGGGACATGGGCGCAGATTTGCCGGTTGGCCACCGCGCAGATCGCCGCTGGCAAGGTGCCGAGTCCGTTCGACGCCGTCGTCGTCGACGAGATCCAGGACCTGAGCGCGGCGGCCGTGCAGTTCGTGGCGGCATTGGGCGGTACCGGGCGTGATGGTCTCATCTTGGTCGGCGATGCCGGCCAGCGCATCTACCCCGGCGGGTTCAGCCTCCGCGCGCTTGGGATCGATGTGCGCGGTCGATCGCGCGTGCTGCGCATCAACTACCGGACGACCGAGCAGATCCAGCGCGTCGCCGACCGACTGGGTGGCTCGACCTCGGACGATCTCGACGAGGGGACGGAGAGCCGGCGCGGCACCGTGAGCCTGTTGCAAGGTCCCGAACCGGTGTTCCGAGGCTTCGCGACCGAGGCCGAAGAACATGCATTCGCCGTTCGCACGATTCGGGAGCTGATCGGGCAGGGGTTGGCGCCTGCGGAGGTGGCGACCTTCACGCGCGCGCGACGCCAGGGGGAAGGCTTCGCACAGGCTCTGCGCGATGCCGGCCTCCCGGTCCAGCTGCTGTCCGAAGAAGCCGACGACGATGACGACGAAACGGCCGGCGTCGTCATCGGCACGATGCACCGGGCGAAGGGGCTCGAGTTCAAGGCAGTGATCGTGGGTGGCTGCGACGCCCAGCGGCTGCCGAATGCCTACGTTCTCGGCCAGATCGTCGATCCAGCGGAGAAGACGGCCGCTGTCGAACGCGAGCGCCGGCTCCTCTACGTGAGCCTCACCCGGGCGCGCGATGAGGCCTTCGTGACGTGGGCCGGCACGCCGTCACCCTTCGTCGCCGACCTGGTCGCCGGAGCGAACACGCCGTGAGCTTCGCCGTCGGCTCGTTGGTGCGCGCTCGGGGGCGTGAATGGGTCGTCCTGCCCGAATCCGAGGCGGATCTTCTCGTCCTGCGCCCGCTCGGTGGTACCGATGACGAGGGGGCCGGCATCTACACATCGGTCGAGCCGGTCGAGCCGGTACACGGCGAGGACCGCACGAAGCGCGTCATCTTCGAGATCTACGACGACATGCAGCGCGCGTCCACCACTGGCGAGCCCTACCGCACCCGCCTCGATCCACCTCCGGCAGACCCACGCGTCGCGCACGCAGCGGGACAGCCCCGCAAAGGAAGACCCAAGGCTCACGATGCTCACTGAGTTCTTTTCCGCGCTCGATCCCTATCTCGGAATGATCCCTCTCGGTGCGATCGGGGACGTCCTCGTCAAGAACGAGTTCAACGCGATCTGGTGCGGAGCCACGCTCCTCTACTTCTTGTTCTGCATCGCCCTCCTCGGGCGGCGCGCGTTGCCGATCCGGCGGGCACTCGGGCGTGTGATCAGACCGCTCGCGGAGACGGACAAGGCGAGCTTTGCCAGCCAGTTCGAGGCCTACGCGGAGACGGTCTGCGCGCAGCGCAGTCTCCGACACGCCTGGCGCGAGTTCGACGAGAGCCTGGTGAAGCCGGGCGAAGGCGACCCTCAGCTCATCCGAAACACTCACGAGCCGGGGCTGTACTTCAACGACGGGACGATCGTGCAGCCGGTCGTGCACACGCGCTTCTTCGATACGGTGCCGAGCCAGCTGGTTGGCCTGGGCATCCTTGGCACGTTTCTCGGCCTGGCGGCCGGCGTCGGTTTGGCGAGCGGGAAGCTGGACTCCGGCAATCCGGCGGAGATCCAACAAGCGTTGTCGAACTTGCTCAACGGCGCCTCCCTGGCTTTCATGACATCGATCTTCGGTCTCGGACTGTCGTTGGTGTTCCTCTGGATCGAGCGTCTGTCCATCGGTTCGGTGCACCGGCGACTCAACACGTGGGTCGAGCGTCTCGAGCGCTGCGTCGAGCTGGTGACCCCGGAGAAGATCGCCCTCCAGCAACTCGAGCATGCCAAGCGGCAGAGCAAGCAGCTCGAGACCTTCAACGACAAGCTGATCTTCGCGCTCGAGACGGCACTCGACGAACGGGTCGGTAAGCGGCTGGTCCCCGAGCTGGAGAAAGTGGTTCGGGCGATCGAGAATCTTCGCGCCGACCGCGGGGCCTCGAGTGAAGCGGCTGTCGAGCAGCTCGTCGAAAAGTTCTCCCAGACCCTCACCGGCACCGCCGGCCGCGAGATGACGGAGATGGCGACGACACTCCGCACGCTGGGCGAGCGCTTTCAGGGTCTGGTGGAAGCACTCGGTGCGTCGCAGCAGCAAGCCCGCGACGTCCTGAACGAGGCGGCCCAGAACCTCCGCGAGTCATTGGCTGCGGGTTCGGGCGCGGCGGTCGCCGGCGTGGAGCGGGCGCTCGAGGGCATGGTCCGGGAGCTGCAAGCCGCTTCGCGCGGCTTAGTTTCCGAGGTGTCAGGCGCAGGCGTCAGCATGCGTGAATCCGGGCAGGCGGCCGCGCGCGACATTGCGGCCGCCCTTGGCGGGTTCGCGGACGGCGTCGGGCGCCTCGAGCGCATGAGCGCTGCGCAGGCCGAGCTGGCACCGCGCCTGGAAGAGCTGGCCGCCGGTCTCCGCGATGCCGGTACCACGGTCACGGAGGCGCATCGAGGTTTCGTGGGTGCGCTCGAGCCGACCAGGTCGGCGGTGCGAGGCCTCGAGGCGGTCGGGACGCGGCTCGCGGATTCGCTGACCACGACGGGGCGGTTCGTCGAGGACGTTGCTGCTGCGGGTCAGACGATGCGCGCCGAGCAGGAGAAGATGGCGCGCGCTTGGCAGGACTACGCCACCCGCTTCCAAGGCATCGACCAGTCGCTGCAGCGGGCCTTTGTGAAGCTCGACGAAGGCGTGCGCGCTTACACCGAGCAGATCCGGCAGTTCCACCGCGAGCTGGACGAGCACGTGTCGAAATCCATTGGCAGTCTCGCGTCAGTAACCTCGGAGCTGCACGAGACCATCGAGGATCTCAGTCTACACCTGGCAGCGCGGCGATGAGTGCCCGCGCTCGTTTTCAATCGCCGTCCTCAGAGTCCCCCGACTTCCTGGCGTCGGTGAGCGACCTCATGTCTGGTCTGATCTTCATCTTCATCATCACGCTGGCGGTGTTCGCGCTCCGGCTGGCGAAGGCGACCACGGAGCTGACCAACGCAGAGGACATGCGTACACAAGTCGTGCAGGCGATGGCCGACACACTCCGCAAGGCAGGCATCGACGTGACGATCGATCCGGAGCAGGGAGTGCTGCGGCTCACCGAGAGGGCAATTCAGTTTCCTAAAGGCGAGTCCGAGCCTGAGGAAGAGTATCGTCGGAACGTTGGCGTGGTTGCGGAGGTGCTCTTACGGGTGCTGCGATGTCATGTCGCCGAGGCCGACAACCCGCGTCCGCATGCGACCCCGCTGCCATCGTACTGCGCCCCAGTGGATGCATCTTGGCTCTGTGGTGCCGACCAAAGTGGAGCCAAGGTCAACACGGTGCTTGTCGAGGGGCACAGCGACAACGTCCCGATCATCGGAAAGGGCTTCCACTACAAGGACAACCTCGATCTTTCAGCTGCCCGGTCCGCCGAAATCTTCCAGATGATGCTCCAGTGCGAACCGGGGCTTAGGGATCTGTTGAATCGAACTGGAGCGCCCGTTCTGAGCGTCAGCGGGTATGGGGAAACGCGCCCCGTCCTTTCTGTATCGGGCGACGCCGGACCCAACCGGCGGATTGACTTACGCTTCGTCATGGAGCCGCCCGAGGCGAAGTCCGTGGAGCCGCCTGCTGCCGTGGAGCAGGTGCGGCACGAGCTCGGCGAGTAGCTGGCGCGATGTCTTGTGACCTTTCGCCCAAGGGGTGTATGGCCGTGGAGGAGCCGACATGCCTGCGCAGCTCGATCGGATCGTCGTTGACCCAAGCCTGTGCCACGGGAAGCCGTGCGTGAAGGGCACGCGCATCATGGTGTGGCAGGTCGTCCAGTTCCTCGCGAACGGCGACTCCGTGGACGACATCCTCGCGGCCTATCCCAGTCTCACGCGGGACGACGTCCGGTCCTGCCTGGCGTTCGCCGCGGAGCTCACCCGCGAGCGCGTGCTGCCGATCGCCGTCAGCTCCTGATGGGCGTTTTCAAGCTCGACGAGAATCTCTCGCCCGCGCTCAAGGAGCCGCTCGTGGCGGCAGGTCACGACGTGGCGACGGTCGCTGAGGAGGGGCTTCAAGGCGCGCCCGACGAGCGGGTCGCCGAGGCATGCCGCGGCGAATCGCGATGTCTGATCACGGCTGACGAGGATTTCGCTCAGATCATCCGGTATCCACCCGCGCTGTACTCCGGACTCGTCGTGCTGCGGCACCCTCGGCCGAGCTTGCGACGCCTGCGGGATCTCCTTCGGCAAGTCGTGTCGGCGGTGGAGATGGAGTCGCCCCAGGGCAAGCTGTGGATCGTCGAGCCGGGGCGGATCCGTATTCACGATCCTGCCGAGGGAGCATGACAGTCCGGGGGAGTTTGTAGGCCGGTGTCGCCGGAACGCGAAGACTGTGAGGCGCCCCCGTACACCCGCGACTGGGTAGCGGAATGGACCGCGAGTGGATTGCGCCTTCCGGCATCGCGCGAACCGATCGAACCGGCCCGGATGCGGTGGGCGGCCGCCGAGGTCGCTCGACGGCTCGGTGACCTCGAGTCGAAGATTCCGCCGACCTACGAGCTGGACGAGACGGTACGTCGGTTGGCCGCCGCCTGGAAGGAGTCCCGGGCGCTCCGCGACGTCGAACCTCGCCATCTGCGGCGCGCGCCGTGGGCGTTCTTCCACCCGAAGGATCGACCCGAGGGCTGGCTGGGTCGCGACGACGCGCTGGTGCGAGCGTGGTTGCGCTGGCTCGCGGACGAGGGCCGCGCGCGAAGCGTCGTGGCAATGCTGCGGGCTTTCCTCGACGCGTATCCAGCGGGGCTCGAATCGTTCGATGCCATACGGCAAGCGGTGCAGCAGCGGCTGCGGGCCGTCGAGAGTCCGCGCACTGTGCGATGGCAGGAGCGATGCGACCGGTTCGGGCTTCTCGAGCGCGACGGGCCAGAGAGGTTTGCGAAACTCTGGTTCGACGTCGAGGTTGATTGCGAGACGTACCTCAACGACGCTGGGCTGTCCGGGGGCCTCGAGTCCTCGGTGTTCCTTCGACGGGCGTCTGAGGAGCTGCTCCGTGGGGTAGAGTCTGATCTGCAGCGGCACCGAAGCTCGGCTACCGCCTGCGCCCGGGCGTTCGTGTGGCTCGAGCGCGATCGCCAGCTCCGCCTTCCCGAGCTCAAGGTCCCAGTGGCCCAGGCCTTCCTCCGCCCGTTCGTCGAGCAGGCGCCGCCGACGGCGATCAAGGAACAGGTTCAAGCATTCTTGTGTCGAATGGTTGGCGACCCACGCATCAACCGGCCGCGCTGGAACGGCGTGCCGGATGAGATCCGGAACGTGCTGCTACGTTGGCTGGTGGGCGCGTCGCTCGACGATTTCTTCCGCGTGCTGGATCAGACGGCGCTCGACAAGCATTGGCGGTATCGCAAAGCGTTCTGGACCGCGTACCTCGAACGTGAAGCCATCGACGATGCGTGGGTGGTGCTGGGACCCGACGCGGCGCGGATCGTTCGGGGCGGCTTCAATGCGGGCGCTGCCAAGCTAGTCCGTGGGTACGGAGTCGAGGCGAACCACTCGGTCCTCTTGATGCGAATCAGGGGCGTGACGATCGCCGAGTGGAGTCACAACGGCAGGTGCCGATGCTGGGTACGTGGCAACAAGCACGCACCGAAACTCTACGAAACCGAATATACGCGGAGCGAGCTGACCGAAGGTTCCGACGTCCAACAGACGCACCATGGGGCCGAGAAGGGAACTTGGCAGAAGTCCGTCGCAGAGTTCATCGAAACTGCGACGAGGCTCCGTGTGTCGTCTGCGTCGTACATGCCACGAAACTGGAGGCGGCGTTGAAGCTCGTCTCCGACCGCGTACAGGGAGGGGTGGAGTTCCATGTCCTGGGTGCGTCGGGCGCGGTGCCGCCGGCGAGTTGGGCGCTGGACGAGGCGCCGACGTTGACGAGCGGTACGCCGGCCAGAATCGGTGTGCTGCTCCGCCTCCTCGAGGATGGAACGGTGACAGCGCGAGACGATCACGCGGTTTTCGTCCCGCACCAGGTGATCGCTGCGCTCGACGATGCCGAGCTCCGCTCGGTAGGGCTTCCGCAGTCCGCTGGCGTGACGTTGGAGCTGCGTGGGACGGGCGGACTCAGCGATGCGGACTTCCGCATAGAGAGGCGACTGCATCACCCAGATGGCCGCCCGGTGGTTGCTCCGGTCCGTGACGGATGTTTCCTCAGGATCGGGTCCGCTGAACACGTGCTGCCCGAGCCGCTCTACTCGCTCTGGGAGTCGGTCGAGCGGTTCAACGCTGAAGCGCACGACCTCGAGTCGCGTCTTACGTACTGGGCCGCGATCCGCGATCGGCTGCCAGAGGGCGTACAACTCGACGATACCCTCGACGGCATCCAAGTGGTGCTCGCGTCTGGCTTCACCTTGAACCCCTTCCGGAATGAGGATGGCGAACCCGACTTCGACCCGGTGGTAGGCCGCTGGGTGGAGCGTCCCGAGGGTGACGGTGCTACGACTCGCGTCTTCGACACGCCGCTGCCGTCGGCGCGTCAGGAGGAGTTCGCGAGGCGCTTCCGGACGCTCCGCTCGGCAAAGCATCGTTACGGGGGAGGCGGCGGCGTCTACATCATCCTCACCGATCGGTTGGAGAAGGCGCTGCGGGTGGTCCACGAGACGCAGCACGGGGATGCGGGAACCCGCCGCCGCTTTCTGACCCGGCCCTCTGTGTTCCTCCGCGAGGCACTCGAGTCGGATGCAGAGACGGGGGGGACGGCCGCGGACGATACCCTCGTCGACGACGTGTTCTTCGACGAAGGGCTTAGCGAGCGCGTGAAGGGCGTTGGTATCTGGGAACCCAAGGTGCTGCCGTGGCTTCAAGCGAGCGGCCAGCAGTGGCGTCCGGACGACCCGGCGGGCTTGCTGATCGACAACGAACCCGTTCGCGTGCCTCCCGAGAAGGCTCCCGAGCTGCTGGAGGCGATTCGGCGGGCGCGTAGCGAAGGTCGCGATACGGTCGACCTCGATGGCCGTCCGATCCCGGCTACCGAACAGACCGAGCGAGCGCTGGAGGCGCTGATCGAGGAGGCCGGTCGGCCGGCCGGGGAGCGGCGCCAAGCTCAGCCTCCCGGGCCGAAGATGGTGCTCCAGATCATCGACAATCTCGAGGATCTGGGCTTCCGGATGCCGCCGCGCGGCTCGCGGGGCAGCGCCGAACGGACGCCTCAGGGTCTCAGGTCGCAACTGCTTTCGCATCAGGAGAAGGGGCTGCACTGGTTGCAACGGCACTGGAGGGAGGGCAGCCGTGGCGCCCTGCTCGCCGACGACATGGGGCTCGGCAAGACGCTCCAGGCGCTCGCGTTTCTCGCCTGGGTCCGCGAGGAGATGGCGAGCGGAGTCTGGCCGCAGCGGCCGATCTTGGTGGTGGCTCCGACGGGGTTGCTGCGGAACTGGCGGGACGAGCACGACCAGCATCTGGAAGCGGGGAGTGTCGGGCTGCTCCTGGAGGCATTCGGGCAGGGTCTCCGAAGGCTCCGCCCAGCGCGCGGTAGCGAAGGCCGCGAGCTGACGACCGCGCTTCCGTCGCTCGACGTGACGATTCTCCAGCAGAGCGACTGGGTGATGACCACGTACGAGACGCTCCGCGACTACCAGCACAGCTTCGGCAGAGTGCACTGGGCGGTCGTGGTGTTCGATGAGGCCCAAAAGATCAAGAATCCGGCGGCCGGTCTCACGGAAGCCGCCAAGGCGATGAAGCAGGACTTCACGATCGTCATGACCGGCACACCGGTCGAGAACCGGGTGGAGGACCTCTGGAGCATCGTGGACACCGCGCGCCCCGGTGAGCTCGGTGCGCTCAAAGCCTTCTCGGCACGATTCCGCACGCAGGATCCTGACGAACGCCAAGCGCGACTGACCGAGCTGCGGGAGCAGGTCACCACCCAGACCTCCCCGGCCATCATGCTCCGCCGGCTGAAGGAAGATCATCTCGACGGCCTGCCGACGAAGGAAGTTTATCGACATCAGCTCGCGATGCCCGAACGGCAGGCGACGGCGTACGCGGCGGCCGTCGCGTCCGCTCGACAGGGAGCGATCATGCTCGAGGTGCTCCAGGCGCTCCGGCGGACCTCCTTGCACCCGGCGCAGGAGTCGGACGACTTCGCCAGCGACGAAGACTTCATCGCTGCCTCCGCGCGTCTCATGCTTGCCTTCGAGATCCTCGACGACGTGAGATCGCGTGGTGAGAAGGCGCTCGTGTTCCTCGAGTCGCTGCGGGTGCAGGACGCGCTTGCGGAGATCCTGCAGCGCCGCTACCGGCTTCCGCATCCGGTTCTCGTCATCAACGGCGAGGTGGCAGGCGCTGCACGTAAGGGCCGTGTCGACGAGTTCCAGAGCCGGCCGGGCTTCGACGTGATGTTGCTGTCCCCCCGCGCGGGGGGTGTCGGCCTGACGCTCACGGCGGCCAACCACGTCATTCATCTGGCCCGGTGGTGGAACCCAGCCGTCGAGGATCAGTGTACCGACCGTGTCTATCGCATCGGCCAGGGGCGTACGGTCCACGTGCACACCGTGCTCGCGGTGCACCCGGAGTACGGAGACCGCAGCTTCGACATCCAGTTGGCGAACCTCCTCGACCGCAAGCGGGCGCTGCACGGATCGGTTCTGGCGCCGCCGGCGGCGACGGAGTCGGAGTTGGAGGACCTCTATCGCGCCACAGTCGAGGTGTAACGCCATGGCCCAACCGCCACGCACTGTTTGCAGCTTTGAACATGCGGAAAGGGAACGAGCACCGATGCCGACGTCAAGCGCGCTCCTGCCGGTTGCAACCGGTCGATTCACGCTCTCCGCGGAACAGCTCATGATTCTGTGGGACCGTCGTGCTCCTCTGAAACTTACCGTGGGCTCCTGTCAAATGAATCCCCGCTGCGATTTTGAGTCCGCTCGCGCGTTTGGAAACCGCGGAATGACGGCCGCATTCTCGACGCCGCACTGACCATGATCCCTGATCGAGGCGCCGGCAAAGATCTCGTCCGTCGATGGCAGGCTGCGCATCAGGCATTGCTGGCGCTCCTTGACGGCGTTGGTGCTACGGCGGACGTCCACACGAGCGCAGTGAAGCTGATAGCCAAGCCAATCCGCGATCCGAAAAAAGCCCGGCGCTTGAAGGCATCGTTGGTGTTCCTGGACGAGAGCGGGTTCCTGCTCATTCCCACGGTGCGTCGCACGTGGGCGCCGCGCGGCGTGACCCCGCTCGTCCATCATCGCTACCGCCACGACAGGGTGTCCGCGATCTCGGCGGTCACGGTCATCCCCGTGCGCCAGCATTGCGGCTTGTATGCGCACTTCCACCTCGCGAACATTACGCACGTCGAGGTTGCGACGTTCTTGCGCGAACTCCTCCGGCATCTCGCCGGGACGATCATCGTCGTGTGGGACGGGGGCATGATCCATCGCGGCGCTGCGGTGCGCCAGCTGCTCGCCCGGCATCCGCGCCTCCACGTCGAACGCTTCCCCGCCTATGCGCCCGAGCTGAATCCGGACGAGCTGGTCTGGAGCTACCTCAAGGGCCAGTTGGCCAACGGGCGTCCCGACACGGTCGACGCGCTCCTGACCGATCTGACGCGGGTCACGCGTCGCCTCCGCCGCAGTCCCGCGCTTCTCCGCGCGTTCATTGGCCGGTCCTGGTCGGTAGTGGCTCGCGCCTTGGCCGTCCTTTTAAGCAGCGGGTCGTAGGTTCGAGTCCTACACGGCCCACTTCACACCTCCCCGATCTCGCGAGGCTGCTTTGGCGCGTGATGCGCGCCTGTCGGCCTCCGAGGTCGTTGGTCCCACCGCCCGCCTTCTGCTACGCGACGCTCGTGGGGCATGCGCATCGCGCCGGCGCGGAGGATCCAACACGATCCGTGACGACGGACGCCGCCTCCATCGGCACCGAGATCCTGCGCCACGTGAGCGAGGGGATCGTCGTCGTGCGTGCCAGCGACGCCGTGATCGTTTTCGCGAATCCCTGCTTCGAGCGGATGTTCGGCTACGGGCCGGGGGAGTTGTTGAGGCGTCACGTCTCGATCCTGAACGCGCCGGACGAGACCCAGCCGATGCGTCTCGCCGAGGACATCATCGCGCTGCTCCGCTCCCGCGGCCGGTGGGACGGCGAGCTCCGCAGCGTCCGGAAGGACGGCGCGCGCTTCTGGAGCCACGCGAGCGTCTCCACCTTGGACCACCAGGACCTCGGCACCGTCTGGATCTCCGTCCATCGCGACGTCTCCGAGCGCAAGCGCCTGGAGGAGGAGCTTCTGCGGGCGAAGTCGTTCTTCGACTCGATCGTCGAGAACATCCCCGACATGGTCTTCGTCAAGGACGCGCGGGACCTGAGCTTCGTCCTGTTCAACCGCGCCGGCGAGGACCTGCTCGGCTACGAGCGCGCCGACCTCATCGGCAAGAGCGACCACGACTTCTTCCCGAAGGCGGAGGCGGATTTCTTCACCGAGAAGGACCGCGCCGTACTGCGCGACAAGACCCTGCTCGAGATCGCCGAGGAGCCGATCGACACGGCGGCCCACGGCGTGCGCCTGCTGCACACGAAGAAGATCCCGATCCTCGACGAGAAGGGCGAGCCTGCCTACCTGCTCGGCATCTCCGAGGACATTACGGAGCGCCAACGAGCCGAGCGCCTGCGGCGCCGTCACGAACGGGCGACGACCGCCGTCAACACGATCCTGCGCGGCCTCCACACCCACGTCGACGTGACGGCGGCGTTTCCCGAGGTCTGCGCCGGCCTGCGCGAGCTGGCGCGGTGCGCGAGCGCCAGCCTGGCCCTCTTCGACGAGCGCCGCGAGTGGATCAGGTTCGTGGCCGCGGACGAGCCCTGGCCTCCCGGTGTGAGCCGCGACATGCGTCTGCGGGTGTCGGACTATCCGGGCGGCGCCGCGCTCGCGGCCGGGCGTTCCGACGAGGTGCGCGATCTGACGTCGCTCGCGCACTTCCCGATCGTCCACTACTGCCTCGCGATCGGGTTCCGCTCGACGCTGAGCCTGCCGTTGTACACCGGCCGCAACGTGATCGGTCTCCTGACCTTGTTGTGGAACGACGTGGACGGCTGCGCGACCCCCGATGTGGCGGTGCTCGAGCAGGCGACCAGCGCGTTGGCGATCGCGCTCGAGCGGCATCGCCTGTTCGAGCAGGTCCGGGTCGGACGCGAGCGCCTCGCGGTCCTGTCGCACCGGCTGCTGACCGTGCAGGAGACGGAACGGCGCCACCTCGCGCGCGAGCTCCACGACGAGATCGGCCAATACCTGACGGGCATCAGCTTGCTGCTCGGCCAACTCGAGCACCAGCCGCAGGATTTCCGAGCGCGCCTCGGCGAGCTCACCCGCCTGGTCACCGACCTCATCGACCGGGTGCGCGATCTGTCGCTCGATCTGCGGCCCGCGATGCTGGACGACTTCGGCCTGCTGTCGGCGCTGCGGTGGTTGTTCGAACGCTTCCTCCGGCAGACCGGCATCGCTGTGGAGTTCGATCAGGTCGGGCTCGATCGCCGCTTCTCGCCGGACGTGGAGACCGCTGCCTACCGCATCGTGCAGGAAGCGCTCACCAACGTGGCCCGCTACGCGAACGTCGAGAAGGTCGCCGTCCACGCCTCCGCGATCGACCACCACCTCCGCGTCGTGGTCGAGGACCGCGGGGCGGGCTTCGATGTGGAAGCGGAGCTGATGTCGGGGAGCACGAGCGGCCTCTCGGGCATGCGCGAGCGGGCGGCGCTCCTCGCCGGCAGGTTGAGCATCGAGTCTCGTCCCGGCGCCGGCACCCGCATCGAGGCCGAGTTCCCCAATCGCTGAGACGCTCCTCTTACACGGCGCTCCCCGAGGCGGTTCCGCCGGCCGAGCTCACGGGCAGGGTGCTCCGACCAGCGTGAGGCCGAGCGTTTGCAGCAGATCGCGAGCACGCGGCGCCTGGTAGTCGAGGAGATCGCGCGCGGTGCATTCGTGATGCCGGAGCGCGCATGCCACGTAGTCGGCAGCCGAGGCCGGCTCGGGCTGGCCGAGAGCGGCGCACGAGGCGTCGATCACCGCGAGACCGAGCCCCGCCGCCGTCCGCAGCTGTTGGTAGATCGCCGGGTCGTCTCCGCATTTCGCGGCGGCTACGGTGCGCGCTCTCTCCACGTCGTCGGCGAGGCGGGCGAGCGCCTTTCGACACTTGACGCCGGCCGCACCGACGCACCCGGGGTCGTTGCGTCGAGTCTGCACGCACGTGAAGGCGCCGTCGACACAGCGATCGAGCGTCGCCAGCCGTCGGCGGATGAGCCGCATGCCGGTGGCGGTGAGCGCGGCATTGCAGCGGAGCGCTGCGCGTGCGCCGGAGGCGTCCGCCAATCCCGCGCCGTCCCCGCCGAGATCCTGGAGACACGGGAACTCCGCAAGCGAGGCGGCCTCGACCCGTGCGAGGCGTAGCATCTCCTTCGTACGCGGCACGTGGTGCTGGAAGATTCGCTCGGCGACGCAGGTGTGCTGGCGCGCGACGCAAGTGACGATCGAACCGAGGTCGGAGAGCTCGAGGCCGAATCGCGTACGACATTCGGCGGCGCGGGCGTCGAAGTCCAGTCCGAGGCCGCTCGTCAGGTGCGCGATGGTGAGGGGCGGCTTCGTGCACGCGCGAACGATGGAGGCGTCGAGCTTGGTGCGCGCGCGCGGCAGCCGTGCGAGGCGCCTCCGACAGCGCGCGCCGGCCTTCTCGAGGCAAGTCGGATCCCCGCCGGATTGCAGGCATCGCAAGATCGGGGTGGTGCATTGCGCGAGCGTTCCGAGCTCGCGGGCGACGAACGCGCCACCGGCACGCTCGAACGCCGACTGACAGCGTCGCGCGCCGCGTGCGGCCTCGGGATCGGTGAGGCCGAGGGCGAGCGGCGTGGCGCTGACCGTGGGAAGGGGAACGGTTGCCGTACCGCTCGGTGTGGCGGCGGTGGCGGTCGCGGTCGCGCTGGGCATGGGCGTCGCGCTCGCCGTGGGCGTCGCGGTGCGCGTGGGCGTGGCGGTCGTCGTGGCCGTCGGGCTCGCCGTGGCGACCGTGGTCGTGGTCGGCGTCGCGGTGCGCGTCGTGGTCGCCGTCGCGCTGGCCGCGGGCGTCGCGGTGCGGGTGGAGGTGCCGGTCGCTGTCGGTGTGGCGGTCGCTGATGGCGTTGCGGTGCGCGTGGGAGTGCCGATGGCCGTCGGCGTCGCGGTGGGCGTCGCGGTCGCCGTCGCGCTGGCCGGGGGCGTCGCGGCGATGGTGGCGGTCGCCGTGGGCGTCGCGGTGCGTGTGGGAGTGGCGGTCGTCGTGGCCGTCGGGCTCGCCGTGGCGACCGTGGTCGCGGTCGGCGTCGCAGTGCGTGTGGCGGTGGGGGTCGTTGTGGCTGTGGGGCTCGCCGTGGCGACTGTGGTCGTGGTCGGCGTCGCGGTGGTCGTCGCGGTCGTCGTCGCGCTGGCCGCGGGCGTCGCGGTGATGGTGGCGGTCGCCGATGGCGTTGCGGTGCGCGTGGGCGTGGCGGTCGTCGTGGCCGTCGTCGTGGCCGTCGGGCTCGCCGTGGCGACCGTGGTCGCAGTCGGCGTCGCGGTCGCCGTCGCGGTGACGATCGTCGTGGCTGTGGGGCTCGCGGTCGCGGTCGTGGTGGGTGTCACGGTGCGCGTGGGGGTGGCGGTCGCCACCGGCGTCGCGGTGCGCGTGGCGGTGGGGGTCGTCGTGGCCGTCGAGCTCGCTGTGGCGGTGGCCGTGGCGGTCGCGGTGGGCGTCGCGGTGATGGTGGCGGTCGCCGTGGGTGTCGTGGTGTGTGTGGCGGTGGGGGTCGTCGTGGCCGTCGGGCTCGCCGTGGCGGTGGCGGTCGCGGTGGGCGTCGCGGTGCGTGTGGAGGTGCCGGTCGCCGTCGGTGTAGCGGTCGCCGTCGGTGTCGCGGTGGTGGTGACGGTCGGCGTCGGCGTCGCGGTGCGCGTGGGGGTCGCGACGGCGGCGAGCTCGAGGTGCAGTCGGGGGCGGCGGCCCGTCGTGGCGCTCTGCCGTGAATGGTAGGTTGCGCCGTCGCTGCTGTTGGACTCGAGCGCGAGCGTGACGATCGCCGGCGTTCCGAGGTCGGTGCCGACGTCGACCGTGAAGATCTGGCCCGCCGTGACGGTTCCGAACGATCCGAGCGGACGCGTGAAGGTCGGCACGTAGGGAGACGTGTCGGCGGCGGTGATCGCGCCGTCGGCGTTGGTGTCCACCTGGGTCCACTTGAGCCCCGGTCCCCCGGCGCTGCTGGCGTCCACGCCGTTTCCGGTTCCCTCGAGCCAGCTCGAATCCGCGACCGGGAACACGCTGCCGCCGTCGTTCGAGCTGTTGGTGCACCCGAGGGTCAGCGTGGCGCGCTGGATCGGCGCCGTGACGCCGCGTAGGTCGAACTTGAGATAGGTGACGCCGAAGGGGTTGAGGTCGATGTCGAGGTGGGGCGCCGCTCCGTGATCCCACGTCGATTCGCTCCCGGCCTCGATGTAGGTGTCGGCGATCGGGGCGAGGTCGAGAATCGCTCCGGGGCAAGGCGACCGGGTCGTCCCGTCGATGCCGACGCAGCGTCCGGCGGCGCCGACGGCCGGGATCTCGAGCAGGTCGTCGAGGGCCTTGCCGGTCCCGTCGTCGACGACCGCTCCGGCATCGCCGACCTGACCGTTCGGCACCACCAGCGCCGGATGGTCGAACGGCGCGGCCTCGAAGCGTACGCGGTCGTCGGTCAGCGACTCGAGGAACGCAACCAAGGCGGCCTTGTTCGCGGGATTGCCGACCAGCTCGGGGATGGTGTCGATCTCGGGATCCAGGTTGGCGATGTTCTGCTCGTGGAAGTCGGCGCCACGGGTATAGAAGGCCACCACCTGGTCGAGCGTGAGCATCCCGCCGTTCCGCATGTAGGGCGCAGTCAATCCGACGTTGCGGAGAGTCGGCGTCTTGAGGGCGCCGTCGTTGGCGGTCCGATCGGTGGGACCGATCGCGGGCGGAGCGAACCCCATGACCGCGAACTCCGGCACAGGAAGGCCGAGCGCGACGCGCTTGGCGAACCCGAGCGGGACTCCCTCGGGCGCCGCGCCGCCGACACCGAGATCCTCGGCCGTCGGCCGTACGCCGATGTTGTAGAAGCTGCCGTCGTAGAACGCCCGACCGGTCGCCATCCGCATGTTCTGGATCGGATCCTCGCCGCCGAGCGTCGCCAGGGTGGAGCCGGTGAAGACCGGCGTGATGTGGTGCGTGAAGCAGCGTCCCTGGTTCAGGAACAGCGCCAAGCCCTGCTGTTGCTGCGCGGTGAGCGCGCCGGGGAGGCCCTCGCGGAAGCGGTCGAACGGCGCGTCGTCGGAGACCAGCGTGCTCTCGTAGAGCTGGATGGCGAGACCCCAGAACAGGGAGAAGTTCGCCTCCATGACGGTGAACTGGTCGGTGGTGAGCGGCGTTCCCGTGGCGCTCGTGACCGTGAGCACGCCGCCGGGAAAGGTCACGACGTCGGTCGAGTCCCACCAGCGCGGCTGGAAGGCGAGCTCGATGAGCTCGGCATAGGTCGCTTGCAGGCCGGGCGCGCCGGGCGTGAGGACGCTGTTGGCGAGCCGGCCGAGGACGCTGTCGAGCGGATCGACGCGCTGCTGCGCGAGCGGCACGAGGCCGAGGAGCTTCTTGCCGATCTTCGGAAAGGTGCGTCCGGCGCACGACATCTCGATCGAGCTGAGAGGCGGGCCGACGGCCTGCGACGCGAGGCTCGCCGGCGCGATGGCGATCGTGACCGGCGCCGCGCTCCCGTTCGCCTGTACGTCGAGCACGCGCGCGTTCGGATCCCGAGGTCCGAAGGGGTTCACGCCGTTGAAGATCGCGTTGGCGCGGCCGTTCCAGAAGCCTCGGAACATGAAGGCGGCGTTGATGACGGTGGGGGTGTTACGCGGCTCCACCTGGCGCACGTTCGTGCCCCCGACGTTCCAGATGGGATCGAGCACCGACGCGCACGCCTCCACCGCGCTTCCGGGGACGACGTCGAGAAAATCGGCCCGGAAGACTCCGCTCGACGACATCACGTCATCGGTGTCGAAGAGCACCGCCGAGGAGCGGTCGTCGGGATCGGCGAATTCGTGGAACGGGAAGTCGGTCGCTTGCAGCGTCGCGTTCGGCCCGCCGAGCTCGAACGTGGTGGCGCCGTGCGCGGTGCCGGGATCGAGTTGGTTCTTGGAGCGTCCGTCGGCGCCCGCGTGGAAGTGACACGTCGCGCACGCCACCACGCCGTCACTGCCCGCCTGCATGTCCCAGAAGAGCGCCTTCCCGAGCGCGATCGCGGCTTGCTCGTCGCGGACGAAGTCGGCGAGATTCGTGGGCTTCGGAACGGCGAGCGTCTTCAGCGAGGCGGGTTGCGCGCCGGCGGAGCCCGCCTGCAACAGCGCGAGCAGCGCGACCACGGCGCTCCGTCGCGCCGCGATCGCGACCGCGCGCGGCGGCGACGATGATCGGCGACCTGAAGGGGAAAGCGGTTCGCCCAAGCGCCTAGCTCCGGTGCACGGTGGGCTACCAGGTTCGCCTTCGGGCGACCAGCGGTTCTTGGGGTGCTGCGCAACGGGTTGCGCAGCACCCGATCGGCAAGCGTCGTGGCGCGTCCTACGGCGCCAGGCTCAGTCGGAGGATCGGACGCGACGTGACGGTCGAGGCCTCGCGCGAGGCATAGGTGACGCCGTCGGAGCTCTGGCTCCGGATGGCGACGGTATAGAGCCCCGGTCCGCCCTGGAAGCCGGCGGTGAGATCGACGGTGACGCTCGTGCTCTTCGCGACGCCGCCGAGCGCTCCGATCGGCACGGCGAAATCGGGACGCCAGGGCGACGCATCGGCCGCGTCGATCGTTCCGTCGCCGTTGCTGTCCACGTCCACCCACTTGAGTCCCGGGCCGCCGGCGCTCGCCGCGTCGAGCCCGTTGCGGTCCCCTTCGAGCCAGCTCGAATCGGGAACCGAGAAGAACGTCCCGCCGTCGTCCGCGGCGTTGGTGCAGCGCAGCGTGAGACGCGCCGCCACGACCGGCTGCGTGACGCTCGTGAGATCGAACTTCAGGTAGCTGATGCCGGCGGGGGACCGGTCGGCGTCCATGAAGGTGGCGCGCCCGTGGTCCCACGTCGCCTCGGTGCCCTTCTCGATGTACGTGTCCGCGACCGGGGCGAGGTCGAGGGTCGTGACTCCGCCGCTCGGCGCCGGCGAGGGCGTCGTGGCGGGGGTGGAGGTGCGCGACGGCGTCGCCGACAGGGTGGCGGTTGCGGTCCGTGTCGGCGCGGCCGTCGTCGTCGGGGTCGGCGTTCTCGTCGGGTCGCAGGCGGCGCCGGGCGCGCACCCGGCGGGGTCGAGCTCGACGACGAGGGCGGGGCGCGTGACGGCGCTCGTCGCTTCGCGGGAGGCATAGGTCGCTCCGTCGCTCGTGCCGTTCCGGATGGCGAGCGTGTGCCGCCCGCCGGCCGCCACGCCGGCCGTCACGTCCGCCGTCGCGGCCTGGCCGCGGACCACCGCGCCGAGGGTTCCGAGCGGACGTGTGAAATCGGGCATCCACGGGGACGCGTCCCCCGCATCCAGGCTCCCGTCGGCGTTCGTGTCCACCTGCGTCCACGTGAGGCCCGGCCCGCTCGTACTGCCGGCGGACGTTCCTTCGATCCAGCTCGAATCCGCGACCATGTAGAGCGTGCCTCCGTCGGTGGAGGCGTTGGTGCAATGGAGACGCAGGGTCGCGCGTCGCACGGTCCCCGCGACCGAGGAGAGGTCGAAGGCGAGATACGTGACGCCGTAGGGAGAGCGGTCGACGTCGAGCCACCCGGCGGCCCCGTGATCCCACGCCGCCTCCGTCCGGCTCTCGATGTAGGTATCGGCGACCGGTGCCAGCTCGATCGTCGTTCCAGCGGTCGGGAGCGGCGTCGGCGCGGCGCTCGCGGTGGCGGTGTGGGTCGGCGTGGCGGTGCGCGTCGGCGTCGGGGTCCGGGTCGGCGTGCGGGTGGGCGTGCGCGTGGCGGTCGGCAATGGGGTGGCGGTGCGGGCCGGGGTGCTCGTGAGGCACGGCGCCGGGACGTAGCTGCACTCGGATGCGGCATCGCACCGATCCGTGGTGCACGGATCCCCGTCGTCGCAGTCGGCGTCCGACGCGCAGACGGTGGGCTCGATCTCGACGAGCAGGACCGGGCGGTCGGCGGCGCTCGCCGCTTCACGGGAGCCGTAGGTGGCGCCATTCGTGGACTCGCTGCGGATGGCGAGCGTCTGCGGCACGCCATCGGCCGTGATCCCCGACGTCACGTCGACGCTCACGGTCTGGCCCACGTCCACCGCGCCGATGCTGCCGACGGGACGCGCAAAGTCTGGCATCCAGGCCGACACGTCGCCCGTGTCGAGATTCCCGTTGCCGTTGGTGTCGACCTGCGTCCACTTGAGGCCGGGTCCGCTCGCGCTGCCTGTCGTCGTGCCCTCGATCCAGCTCGAATCCGCGACCGGGTAGACGGTGCCGCCGTCCGGGGATTTGTTGGTGCATCGCAACTGGAGGGTCGCCCGGCGCATCACGCCCGGGATCGCGGAGAGGTCGAAGGTCAGGTACGCGACGTCGTAGGGCGAGCGGTCGACGGCGAGCGACGCCGCGGCGCCGTGGTCCCAGGCCGCTTCGGTCTGGTTCTCGATGTAGGTGTCGGCCACCGGTGCGAGGCAGTACGTCGTGTCGATGAGGCAGGCGGGCGAGCAGCCGTCGCAGGGCAGGTCGTTCCCGTCGTCGCAGCTTTCGCCGCCGGTCACCACGCCGTTGCCGCAACCGGTTGGCGTGCAGTTGGCGTCGCATCCGTCGCCGCTCGCCGCGTTCCCGTCGTCGCAGATCTCGCCCGGATTCACCGTGCCGTCGCCGCAGACGCCCGGAGGATTCTTCGCGAGGACCGCCAGATCGCGCACCGCGCCGTCGCTTCGCACCATCTCGAGGGTGAGGACGGTGCCGTCGACGGCGACGCGCACGAAGTGGTTCGCCGATTCCTGGTACGCCGTGAACGCGCTCTCGCCACCGGCGTACAGCGAGCGGCCGCCCCCGCCCGTCGTGACGTAGGTGGTTCCTTGACCGGGCGCGACCGCCTGGTCGGCGAACATCGGGAGCGTCCGCTCGTAGTGATGGTCGTGACCCATGAAGACGAGGTCGACGCCCTGGGCGTCGAACACGGGCACGAGGCTCGCCCGGATGCTCGTAGCGCTCCCGTGCGTTCCGCTCGAGTAGATCGTGTGATGGAAGGCGACGATCTTCCAGGTGGCGGTGCTCGCCGCGAGATTCTGATTGAGGAACGTGTACTGGGCGCTCCCGGGCGAAAGGCTCGCGTTGGAATCGAGCACCACGACGTGCGCGTTGCCGAAATCGAAGGAGTAGTAGTGCTCCGAGCCGGCCGCGTTGTTGGCCGGCGTATGGAAGGCGTCCCGCCACGGCTGCCCGCCGCCGCCGGCCGTGCGGACGTCGTGATTGCCGAGCAGCGGCCAGAAGACGACCTCGCGAATCAGGTCCCGGTACGGAAGGAAGAATCTCGGATCGAAGTTCGCGGCCTCGCCGTTTTCGTAGATCATGTCGCCGGTGTGGAGGATGAAGTCCGCGGGGTTCTCGAGCATGCGATCGCGCACGAGATTCTGCGCCGGACAGCCGCACCCGGTGTCGCCGACGACGAGGAACGTGAACGGCAAGGTCGGATCGTCGGTCTGGAACGTCGACTCCGGCGCGAGCGCTACGCCGTTGGCGCGCGGCGTGTAGGCGTAGGGGGTCCCCGGCGTGAGCGCGGAGACCGGGACGGCGCAGACCGTGCCGCTCGCCGGGCCGCCGGTTCGGATGCCGACGGGGCCGGCCGGCAGCTCGCGGATCGCGAGCGAGCAGGCGCCCGCCACGTCGGTGTTCCAC
>JADLHM010000008.1 GCA_020848745.1 Deltaproteobacteria bacterium
CGATGCCGTCCGGATCCTCGTCACCGAAGGAGAAGACGATCCGGAAGCGGCCGCGGAGGCGAGCGCCGTGGTGTCGCGAACGGCAGGGCCGGATGCGTTGCGCGCCGTGTGTGGCCTCGCGTTGCGCTCGGCAGCCGCCGAGCGCAGCGCGCACGATCTCGAGACCGAGAACCAGCGTTTGCGCGGCATCGACGTGGAGGCGGCGCGCACGCTGAACGGGCTCGAGGGGATCGCGGGCTACGAGGGCCTGCTGACGCGGAGCCCGGCGATGAGAAAGGTCCTCGAGCTCCTCGAGAAGATCGAGGACAAGGAGACGTCGGTCCTGATCCACGGGGAGACGGGAACGGGCAAGGAGCTCGTCGCGCAAGCGATTCACGCGCGCAGCCGTCGCCGCAAGGGACGGTTCGTCGCAGTCAACCTCGGAGCGATCTCCGATCCGCTGCGGGAGAGCGAGCTCTTCGGGCACGTGCGCGGCGCCTTCACGGGAGCGACCGGGAGCAGGGCCGGGCTCTTCGCGGAAGCGGACGGCGGCTGCATCTTTCTCGACGAGATCGGCGACGCGAGCCCGGCGCTGCAGGTGGCCCTGCTGCGCGTGCTCGAGGAGGGCACGATCCTGCCGGTCGGAGCCGATCGGCCGCGGCGGGTGGACGTCCGCATCATCTCCGCGACGAACCGCGATCTTCCGGCGCTCGTCCGTCAGGGACTCTTCCGGCGCGATCTCTTCTATCGGCTGAACGTGTTCCCGATCGAGCTGCCGCCGCTCAACGAGCGGCCGGAAGACATCTTCGCCCTCGCGAACCACTTCCTGGCGCGGGCGTCGCTCGACATGGGGAAGAAGCCGCTCGGCATCTCGCGCGAGGCGCGCGCCGTGCTCGAGGCGTATCACTGGGAAGGCAACGTGCGGGAGCTGCGCAACGTCATGGAGCGCGCGGCGATCCTCTGCAAGGGCGGCCTCGTCATCGCCGCGGATCTTCCGGTCGGCCAGCGCGGCAACGGCGAGGCGCTCGAGGCGCGCAATGCGATCGCGAGCATCGCGATCCCGCCCGGAGGGGCGACACTGCACCATCTGGAGCGCGAGATCTTCACCAAGACACTCGCGATCACCCGGGGAAACCAGCGCCGCGCCGCCCGCGTTCTCGGGCTGCGCGAGAGCACGTTCCGGTTCCGGATGCGGAAGCTCGGCGTCGGGGCGGCGTCGTCGGTGACGGCGCTCTGTGCGCTCGCGTGGTCGCGGCTCGACGCCTGCAGCAGCCTCCTCGACGCGCTCGTCGGCTGAGCGGTTCCGCGGCGTCGGGCGCGAGCGTCGCGAGCGTATCGTGCCGGCGCGGTCGGTCGCGCACGCGGCTCGTGATCCGCTGCGCGGCGCCGCGAGGAATGCGCAGCCGGTTGCGAACGCGCGATCGGCTGCGTGCCATCCGGGCGGTCGGGCGACACGGCGGCGCGGGCTCGTTTCCGGCGTGATTACGGACCCGTGAAGGATCGGGCGCGGTCCCGGAGGCGCGCCGCCGCGCGCGTCCGTCCGGCCGTGCGCGGCGGGTTGCGGAGGACGCGCCCCGCGTCGCGGGGCGGCGCGCCGCCAGGCGCGCGCGGGCGTCGCGTCTTTTCTTCGCGGGAACACGGAGTTCGGCCGCATCGGTCGCGTGTCGGAGCGCCGCGAGCGCGTCTGGCACGGGCGGTGCTCATTGGCGCCGGACACTTCGGCACGACAGCGGAGAGCGATCATGGCGCAGGAGACCGTCGAACGATTGTTGGGACGCATTCTCACCGACGCGGAGTTTCGCCAGCGTCTCTTCACCCGGGCGGAAGATCATCTCGGGCAGTTCGATCTCCTCGCGCACGAGCGCGAGAGCCTGCGCGGCCTCGATCTGGAGGCGGTGGAGCAGCTGTCGGGACGCCTGGACCCGCGCATCGTGCGCGGCTGAGGAGATCACCGATGGGGGTCGTCATCGCACTTCGCCGCAGCATCCTCGTCGCCGTGGCGCTCGCGGCGCTCTCGGCATGCACGCCGGCGAGCAGCGGGTCGCGCGCGAGCGGGGCATCGGTCCAGCCCGTGGGCCTCGGCGGGGCGCCAGCGGCCGCCGCGGATCAGGCGAGCGCGCGGCGCAATCGCGTCCGCCTGGTCGCACTGCAGACGCAGCGCCAGAGCGACGTCGGCGGCGCCGATTATCGGGTGGGGCCGGGCGACGTGCTCGCCGTCAAGGCGTACGACCTCGAGGAACTCGACCGGCGCGTCCGGGTCGACGGCGCCGGCAACGTGATGCTGCCGCTGCTCGAGAGCGTCCCGGTCTCGGGGAAGACGATCGCGGAGGTCGAGCGCGATCTCACGGCGCGCCTCGGCGCGTTCATGTACAGCCCGAAGGTGACGGTCTTCATCGAGGAGTATCGCAGTCAGCAGGTCGCCGTGGTCGGCGCGGTGCAGCGTCCTGGCCTGGTCGCGCAGACGAACCAGACCGCCACCGTCCTCGACGTGATCGCGGCGGCGGGCGGCAAGACCGCCGACGCGACGAGCCGGATCTACCTGATCCCGGCCGAGACGCGCGGCGGGACGGCGGCGGCTTCGCTGAACGAGCTCGCTGCGGCGTCGTCCGAGTGCGGGGAGGCGGCCGGCGGGGCGCCGTGCGCCGCCGCGGGAGGCGTCGACGGCGACCCGATCGCGTTCGACGCCAACGAGATGGACCAGATGGCGCAAGCGACGTTCCTCAGTCTCCCGGTCCGGGGCGGCGACGTGGTGATCGTTCCCGGCAACGGGCATTTCGTCGTCGAGGGGTGGGTCGAGAAGCCGGGCACGTACCCGATGAAGGCCGGCCTCACGTTGCGCGGCGCCATCGCCACCGCCGGCGGGCTGTCGTTCCCCGCCGAGCCGAGCGACGTGCGCGTCTTCCGGCGCGCGCCCAACGGCGCGGCGGAGACGCTGCGGGCGAACCTCAACGACATCGCCGCGCAGCGGGCGCCCGACCCGTTCCTTCACGAGGGCGACGTCATCGAGGTGTCGTCGTCCAAGGTGAGGCTCGTATCCTGGGGCGCGTACAAGGTCATCACGGACATCGTCCGGGCCAGCGCGCGCATCCCAATCTACTGAAGGGACACCACGATGCACGACGCAGAGCCACAGATCGTTCCCTACGCTCTCCGGCGCGACCTCGCCGCGCCGCGGCCGCTCGCCGCGCCGCCGCCGCCGCTGCTGGAGGGCGGCATGCTGCACGACGTCCGGAACGTCCTGCTCCGTCAGTGGCGCGTCCTCGTCGCCGCGCTCGTCGTCGTCGTCGGCGCGACGGCCGCCTATTGCTGGATCGCGACGCCGTACTACCGGGCGCGCGCCACCGTGCTCATCGATCCGCGCGCGCCCCAGGTGCTCAACGGGCAGCGCTTCGGCGAGGTCCAGGATCCGTTCACGAGCGCCAAGTACGACTACTACCAGACGCAGTTCCAGCTCCTGCGCAGCCGGAGCCTCATCCAGCGTGTCGTCGACGAGCTGAAGCTTCCCGAAGACCCCCGGTTCGTGGCGATGACCGAGGATCAGAAGTCCATGGGACGGCCGGTGCCGTCGGTGATGCGCACCTACCTCGACGGCCTCGAGATCCTCCCGATCCGGGGCACGCGCCTGGTCGCCGTCGAGTTCGAGGCGCCGGATCCGGATCTCGCGGCGGAGATCGCCAATGCGCACGCGCACGCCTTCGTGCGCGGCGGCCTCGAGCGCCTCTACGGGGCGATCGAGCAGGTCCGAGGCTTCCTGCAGACGAAGCTGGAAGAGCTGCAAGCGCGCGTGCACCAGGCGGAGGAGCGCGTGCTGGAATACCAGTCCGTGCATCGCATGCTGCCGCTCGACCTCACCAAGGACGTCGGCAGCGAGCGGCTCGCGGACCTGAGCCGACGCCTGACCGCCGCCGAGACCGATCGCATCACGATCGAGGCGCAGTACCGCCTGATCCGCGAGGAGAACGGCGAGTACTACGACGGGCTCCCGGCGGTCCTGAGCAACGGGCTGATCCAGAAGCTCCGCGAGGACTTCAACGCCCTCGAGGTGGAGTACGCGCTGCTCGCCGGCAAGTTCCGCCCGACCTATCCGCGCTTGCGGCAGGTCGGCGAGCAGCTCGCCCACGCGCGGGGTCTTCTCCAGAAGGAGATCGCCAAGGTCGTGAAGGGCATCGAGGCCGAGTATCTCGCGGCGCAGCGGACCGTGGACCAGCTCCGCGAGGAGATCGAAGGCCAGCGCGCCTCGCTGCTGCAACGCAAGGACGCCGAGGGCGAGCTCCTGATGCTGACCCGCGAGGTCGAGACCACGCGGGCGCTGCACGACAACCTGCTGGCGCGCGTCAAGGACCTCGACGTCGCCGCCGGCTCCGACACGTCCAACATCAGCGTCGCGGAGCCGGCGTCCCCGAAGCTCTGGCCGAGCTCGCCGGACCGGTTGTTCCTGCTCGGTCTGAGCGTCGCGGTCGGGCTGCTGCTCGGCGCCGGGCTCGCGCTCCTGCGGGACTCCTTCGACCGGTCGATCCGGGACGTCAACGACCTCAGGCGGGTAACGGGTCTGCCGACCCTGGCGGTCGTTCCCGATTTCCATCCGGGCCTCTCGGAGTCGCCGCAGCTCTGGCTGCAACAGCACACCGCGCGCCTGCGCGAGATCGCGTCGAGCGTGCTCGGTCGCGCCAACGTGGCGGACGAGCACGGCGGCGCCAACGGCAACGGCCACGGCCACGCGAACGGCAACGGGCACGGCGGCGGCTCGGAGCTCCCCGTGGTCGAGGTGACGGGCGTGCCGCAACTGGTCCTCGGCAACGGCCACGTCTGGCACTCGGCCGAGGCCTACCGGACGCTGCGGACCTCGCTGCTCCTGCATCCGGGAGGCTCCATTCCGCGGGTGATCCTGGTGACGAGCGCGATCGGCACCGAGGGCAAGACGACGACCGCGGTGAACACCGCCGCCGCGCTCGCGACCTGCGGCGTGCGCGTCCTGCTCGTCGACGGCGACCTCCGCCTGCCGCGCTGTCACGAGAGCCTCGGCATCGCGCTCGAGCCGGGCCTCAGCGAGTACCTCGCGTGGCGGATCGTCGATGCGCCGATCGTGACGACGCGCGTCGAGAACCTGTCGTTTCTCCCGGCGGGAGGCTTCATGCCGGACTCGACCGAGCTGCTCGCGTCGTGGCGGATGTGGAAGCTCATCGAGCGCGTGCGGGGCGAGTACGACTTCGTCATCCTCGACTCGCCCCCGCTGCTCGCCGTGAGCGACGGCGTCCTGCTGGCGAATCTCGCCGACGGCGTGATTCTCGTCGCCGACCGCGCGCGCAGCCGGCGTGACCAGGTGCGCGCGGCGATGCAGCGCCTGTCGCAGACCGGCGTCGCGCCGCTCGGCGCGGTGCTGAATCGCGGGGAGATGGAGTTCAGCTACTACCGGTACGCGCGGCCGTCACGCGGCGGGGCGCCGGTCGCGGAGGCGGGCGCGCCGGCGCAGAGCGACGGCCCGACGGTCGCCCCATCGGTGTGAGTGCCGTCATGCCGTCCATTCGCGTCCTCGACATCGTCAACACGGATCACGCCGCGCTCAATTTCCTGGTCGATCGCGTCGGCTGGATCAATCGCGAGAGCGAGTTCCGGAACGACGTCGTGTGCAGCGTGGGGCCGCATCTCGAGCAGCTCAGCTTTCCGGACGCGGAGGTGACCGCGATGTCCATCCCGCGGGGGATGGATCCGGTGGGGATCGCGGCGCTCTTCGTGCGGATCTTCCGGCACCTGCGCGCTCGCGACTACACGATCGTCCACACCCACAACTCGATCACGGGGGCGGTCGGGCGGGTCGCGGCCCGGCTGGCGGGCGTGCCGGTGGTGATTCACACGACGCACGGGTTCCACTTCCACGAGGGGATGAGCGCGGCGCGCCGCTGGCCCTTCGTGGCTGCGGAGCGGTGGCTCGCCCGCCGCTGCGATCTGCTCCTGTGCCAGAGCCGCGAGGAGATCGAGGTGGCGCGCGCGATCGGGCTGCGCCCCCGCCACGGCATCCACTACGTCGGCAACGGGATCAATCTGGAGCGCTTCGCCCAGCGGTCCGCGCCGCCG
>JADLHM010000009.1 GCA_020848745.1 Deltaproteobacteria bacterium
CCGCCGTCCCGGGGCCCGCGGTCATGATCAAGAAGCTGCACCTGCGCGCCGAGGACGAGGCCAATCTCGAGAACCACGTGATGCTCGAGGCCGGGAACGCGATTCCCGAGAGCCTCGACAACGTCACCATCGACTACCAGATCGCCAACTACGCCGAGAACGGCGAGATCGAGGTCGTCCTCGTCGCCGTCAAGAAGGACATCCTCAACAGCTTCACCGCGGTGATCCGCGACGCCGGGCTGAATCCGCAGATCGTCGACGTCGACTACTTCGCCCTCGAGAACATGTTCGAGCTCAACTACTCGATCGACGAGGGCCAGGTCGTCGGGCTCGTGAACATCGGGGCGCGCTACTGCTCGATCAACATCCTGCGCGGCGGCCGGTCGTCCTTCACGGGCGACATCCCGGTCGGCGGCGCCGAGTTCACCGACGTGCTCATGCGCAACCTCGGCGTGTCGGTGGCCGAAGCCGAGCTGCTGAAGACCGGCGGCGCCGTGCGCGACTTCCAGCCCGACCAGGTGGAGGCGGCGCTCGCTCCGGGCGTGCAGTTCCTGGTCGAGGAGATCCACCGGGCGCTCAGCTTCTACTGGCGCTCCGACGCGGAGGACCCGCTGGCGGCCGTCTACCTCTCGGGCGGCACGGCGCGTACCGAGGGCCTGACGCGCGTGCTCGGCGAGCGTCTCGAGACGCCGGTCGAGCTCGTGAAGCCGCTCGAGCGGGTCACGCTCGCGGGCGGCGTCGACGCCGATTTCGTCCGGGACAACGCTTCGTCGTTGGCCGTTACCGTCGGGCTCGCGTCCCGGCGTCCGGGAGACAAGTCGTGATTCGCGTCAACCTGTTGCCGGTCCGCGAGGTCGAGCGGGAGGCCGGTCGTCGGCAGGAGACCCGGCTCGTCTACCTGAGCGCGGTCCTCGTGCTGGTCGTGCTCGCGGGCATCGAGGTCGCGACCCGCATGCGCCTGGCGCCCCTCAAGAAGGAGTACGCGAGGCTCCAGGCGGACATCGTCGCTCTCGACAAGAAGTCGGCGGAGCTCGCCAAGCTCGAGACCGAGCGCAATGACCTCGAGGAGAAGCTCAAGACCATCGCGACCCTCGAGGCCAAGAAGATCGGGCCGGTGAACGTGCTCGCGGATCTCAGCGACGCGGCGCCCGAGCAGGTGTGGCTCCTCGAGTTCAAGGAGAGCGGCGGGCTCGCGACGATCAGCGGGCTCGGGCTCGACGACCAGACCATCGCCAACTTCATGCGCAACCTCGCCGGATCGCCCTATTTCGACAACGTCGATCTCGTCGAGACGGCGCAATCCGAGCTCGACGGCGTGCAGCTGAAGCGCTTCGTCGTGAACGCGCGCCTCTCCTACTCCGGCAAGGCGCTCGGCGCGGCGCCGCGCAACCTCAAGTTTCCGGAGCCGACGAACAAGGGCGGGACCAAGCGCAAGCCGGGTCAGCGCAAGGGGAGCCGCGCATGAACGACCTTCTCGACCGTTTCTTCGAGCTCGAAAACCGCCAGCGTGTCATGGCGGTGGCCGGCGTCCTCGCGGTCGTCTTCGGGACCTACTGGTACTTCGTCTATGCGGGGCGTCGCGCCGAGACGGTCTCGGTGACCGCCAAGATCAACGATCTGCGCCAGCAGCGCGACGCGAAGGAGAAGCTCGTCGCCAACATGGGCGAGCTCCAGGAGACCGTGCGGGAGCTCGGCGCGCAGCTGAAGCAGGCCGAGGCGCAGCTTCCGGACTCGAAGGAGATCCCCGACCTCCTGAGCAGCGTCTCGTCGGCGGGACGCGACGCGGGGCTCGAGGTCATCTCGTTCCGTCAGCGGCAGGAGGAGCTCAAGGACTTCTACGCCGAGGTGCCGGTCGACGTGACGGTGCGCGGCAACTATCACGAGGTCGCGGCCTTCTTCGACCGCGTCGGCAAGCTCGACCGCATCGTGAACGTCGGCGACATCCTGATGCAGACGCCGCGGCGCGAAGGCGACGAGATGATCGTCGACACCGCCTGCTCGGCCACCACCTTCCGCTTCCTCGACGAGCGGGAACGCGCCGAGATCGCCAAGGAAAAAGCGGCTAAGGCCAAGGAATCCAAGAAGAAAAAGTAAATGAGGTCGCTCATGCGAGGGAAACGGAACATCACGGTTGCGGCAGTGCTCGCCTCGGGGGTCGTGCTCGCCGTGCGTGTGCTTCCCGCGACCGCGGCGTCCGACGGGGGCGCGCTCGGCGGTCCGATGGCGGCGATCGCGAAAGCGCGTGCCGCCGCCGACAAGGCGGAGCAGCGGGCCGATCGTCACGACGCGGAAGCCGCGAAGACGGTCGACGACGCACCGCGTGGAAGACAGGCGGGGCAGAAGGCGGCCACCGTCCCTAGCGGTCAGGACGCGCAAGCGCCCCAAGAACAGGCGGGGGCGGCGTCGAGCGACGGGGCGCCGGCGCTTCCCACCTACGATGCGCGCGCCCATCGCGATCCGTTCACGCCGCCTCGCCTCAATTCGACGGCCGATGCCCGGACGCCGCTCGAGACCTACCAGATCGGACAGCTGAAGCTCGTCGGCGTCGTCGCGCAGCCCCCGCAGGGCTATCGCGCGATGGTGGAAGATTCCGCCGGACTAGGCTACATCATCACCACCGGGACGCCCATCGGGTCGAGCGGCGGGGTGGTGCGCAGCATCGAATCCAGACGCGTAGTCATCGAGGAGAGCACTCGCGACTTCTACGGCGACGTGAAGCCGAAAGAGGTCGTGATGGAGCTGCCTCAGGAGGATCGATCGCCATGAGGATGCAGGAGCAGGGTTTGGGAGCGGCGGTGGTGAAGGTGGTTGGTGTCCTGCTCCTCGGCTTTCTGGGATGTACGCGGACGCTCGAACGACCGGCGTCGCATGGGCACGCGAAGTCGCAGATGCAACCTGCGACGAGCGCGCAAGCCGCGCCGGTAGCGGCTCCGGCGGCCGCGCCGCAGGAGGCCGTCGTCGCGGCGCCGAGCGTGCCGCCGGCGAGCGCGCCGATCGAGACGCCCGTCGAGGCGGAGCTCCGCGTTCACGAGATCCGGCTCGCCGAGCGCGAGTCGCGCGCGGCGCTCGTCGTTCGCTTCTCGCGGCCCGTCGATGCCGTCTCCCATTTCGCTTTGAGCTCGCCGAACCGCGTCGTCATCGACGTCGCGGGGCCCGTGCCGGACGTGGTCACGAACCGCGGCTACGTGGTGAGCGGTCACGGCGTGGCGCGCGTACGCGTCGGCGCGCACGAGGGCAAGCTCCGCCTCGTGACGGACGTCGAGGGCCGCATCCCCTCGTACGAGGTCGCGGCGGACGGACGGCAGGTGACCGTCCTGCTCGGCGAGACGGCCGAGCCGGTCGACGAGATCGTGTATCTCGCCCCGGGCATCGCGCCAGCGGTCGAGGAGCCGACCACGGCCGTCGCGGCGGCGCCCGCGGCCGAGCCGGCTCCGGCGGAACCCGCGGCGGCGCCTCCGCCGGTCGCGGCCCCCGAGGTCGCGCTCCCCGAGGTCGCGCCCCCGACCCAGCTTTCCGCGGAGCCCGAGCTCGCCCCCGAGCCGGCGCTCGCGGCGGCCGACACGACCATCGGCGAGGACGAGTCCGCGGTGCTCGCGGCGAACAGCTCGCGCGGCGGCCGTAGCGGCCGCGCGAAGTCCAAGGCCGCCGTCGCCTCCATCCCGGGGGGCACGATCGAGGCGGCGCCGAACTCGCCGCGCGAGTACACCGGCCAGCGCATCTCCCTCGACTTCAAGGACGCCGACATCCAGAACGTGCTGCGCATCCTCGCCGACGTGAGCGGCCTCAACATCATCACGACCGACGACGTGCAGGGGAAGATCACCATGCGCCTCGTCGAGGTGCCGTGGGACCAGGCCCTCGACTCGATCTTGAAGGCGCGCGGCCTCGACATGGTGCGCGACGGCAACATCATCCGGGTCTCGACCGTCGAGAAGCTCAAAGACGAGCGCGAGGCGCTGCGCGCGGCCAACGAGGCGCAGGCGCAGGCCGAGCCGCTCAAGGTCCGCTACATCCGCGTCAATTACGCCAAGGCGGACGAGAAGTTCGTCAAGAAGGTCCAGGACATCCTGACCGATCGCGGGGTCGCGACGTGGGACGAGCGCACCAACACGATCGTCGTGCGCGACATCGACAAGGGCATCGCCGACGCCGAGGAGATGATCTCCCACTTCGACACCCAGACGCCGCAGATTCTGATCGAGGCGAGCATCGTCGAGGCCACCGAGAACTTCGCCCGCGATCTCGGCATCCAGTGGGGGTACACGTATCGGGCCGGCCCCGAGGTCGGGAACTCCACCGGCCAGAATTTCCCCGGCCGCGTCAGCGCCGGCGGCAGCGGCCTCGGCACCGGCTCCGGGTCGGTCGCGCCCGGCCAGATCCCGGCCGGCCGGGTGCCGTTCCTCGCGGACTTTCCCGCGTCGAGTGTCGCTCCGGGCCTCGGCTCGGCCTTCGACGTGCTCCTCGGATCGCTCGACGGCTCGAAGTCGCTCGCCGCGCGCCTCACCGCGCTCGAGCGCGAGGGCAAGGGCAAGATCATCTCGCGGCCGCGCGTCGTGACCCTGAACAATCAGGCGGCCAACATCGAGAGTCTCGAGATCCTGCGCGTCAAGCTGCCGAGCACCGGCACCGTCATCAGCACCGGGGCGGGCGGCGTGGCGGGTGGATCCCAGGCGGCGACGGAGCAGATCAAGACCGGCATCACGCTCACCGTGACGCCGCAGCTCTCCTCGGACGGTTTCGTCTTCCTCGACGTGTTCGCGAAATCGAGCGCGCTCCAGCCGCCGTCACAGTCGCAGGCGCCCTCGCCGGACGGCATTCCGAACGAGATCAGCCGCCAGGCGGAGTCGCACGTGCTCATCAAGGACGGCGAGACCTTCGTGCTCGGCGGCGTCTTCCGCAACGTGCTGAACGATCAGGACAACGGCGTGCCGTACCTGCGGTCGATCCCGGTCCTCGGCTGGGCGTTCAAGAACACCGTGACCGCCGACAACCGCCAGGAGCTCCTGGTCTTCATCACACCACGATCGGTGCGTGCGCGCGGGACGGAGGACCTCGCGAGCCTCCCGTCGGCCGAAGATCTGTGGCAGAATCGCAGCAATCCCTGAGACGCGCGGCGGCATGACCCCTCGCACCGCGCGTCGCGCCCCGCCCTTCGTCTTGGCGCTGCCGGAGTGACATCGAGTGCTACGCTTTCTCACCGCCGGTGAATCCCACGGACCGTGCCTCACGGCGATCGTCGAAGGCTGCCCGGCGGGTTTTCCGATCGACATCGACGCGGTGAACGCCGACATGCGCCGCCGCATGCTGGGCTACGGCCGCGGCGGTCGCATGAAGATCGAGCAGGACACGGCCGAGCTGCGCTCGGGCGTCCGGTTCGGCGAGACGCTCGGGTCGCCCATCACGCTCGTCGTCGAGAACCGCGACTGGAAGAACTGGACCAAGAAGATGTCGTCGCGTCCCGAGGACCGGGATGCGCAGATTCCGGTCACGCGACCGCGGCCGGGTCACGCCGACCTCGCCGGCGTCCTCAAGTACGACCATGACGACGTGCGGAACGTCCTCGAGCGCGCGAGCGCCCGCGAGACCGCGGCGCGCGTCGCGGTCGGCGGCGTCGCCAAGTGCCTGTTGCGGCCCTTCGGCATCGTCGTGCGCGCCTGGGTCGCCGAGATCGGTGACGTCGTCGCGCGCCATGCGGGTCTCGATCCGGAGGCGATCTTCGCCGCGGCCGAGGCCTCGGAGGTGCGCGTCGCCGACCCGGAGGCCGAGCGCAAGATCATCGCGGCCATCGACGACTGCAAGAAACGCGGCGATACGCTCGGCGGCATCGTCGAGGTCGTGACCACCGGGCTTCCGCCGGGACTCGGCAGCCACGTGCACTGGGATCGCAAGCTCGACGGACGGCTCGCCCACGCGCTCATGAGCATCCAGGCGGTGAAGGGCGTCGAGATCGGGCTCGGCTTCGAGACCGCGCGCCGTCCCGGGTCCGCCGTCCACGACGAGATCTACTTCGACGACGCCAAGAGCGCGTTCGTTCGCCGCACCAACATGGCGGGCGGGACCGAGGGCGGGATGACGTCCGGGGCGCCCCTCGTGGTGCGGGCCGCTTTCAAGCCGCTCGCGACCTTGATGAAGCCGCTGCACTCGGTCGACATCGGCACCAAAGCCGAGGCCAAGGGCGCCATCGAGCGGTCCGACGTCTGCGCGATTCCGGCGGCCGCCGTGATCGCCGAGGCGGTGGTCGCGTTCGTCGTCGCGGACGCCTTCCTCGAGAAGTTCGGCGGGGATTCCTTGAAGGAGATCCGCCGCAACCACGAAGGGTATTTGCAGCAGATGGCGCAGTTCTGAATGAAGGGGCGTGCGGTCGTGTTGATGGGGTTCATGGGGACGGGCAAGAGCGAGGTGGGCCGCCGATTGGCGCAGCGGCTCGGCCGTTCGTTCGTCGACACCGACCAATCGATCGAGGAGCGCGCGGGAAAGCGCATCGCGGCGATCTTCGCCGACGAGGGCGAAGCCGCGTTCCGCCGCCTGGAGCGCGAGGCCGTGGCCGACGCGGTGGGGCGCGGCGGCGCCGTCATTGCGGTCGGTGGCGGAGCGGTGATCGACCCGGACAACGTGCGACGGCTCCGCGACGCCGGTGTGCTCGTCCATCTCACCGCGCGTCCCGAGATCATCCTGCGGCGGGTTGGCGCCGGGGTGAACCGGCCCCTCCTGCGGGGCGATCCGCGCACCGCGGTGACGCGCCTCCTCGCCGAGCGTGGTCCGGTCTACGCGGCGGCGGCGGACGTCACGATCGACACGTCGGAGCGAAGCGCGGAGCAGGTCGTCGAAGAGATCCAACAGGCGCTCGGGCGCTCAGAGCAATGGAAGTCGTCAACGTAGAGCTTGGGGACCGCGCCTATCCGATCTATGTCGGTGCCGGTTGCCTTGGGGATTTGGGAACGCGTCTCGCGGAGACGGGGAAACGAGTGGCGGTGGTGACCAATTCGACGATCGCGAACCTCTATCTGGACGACGCAGTCGCGTCGCTGGTCCGCAGCGGCTTCGATCCCGCGGTCATCCAGATCCCGGACGGCGAGGAGCACAAGAACCTCGCCTGGCTCGCGTTCGTGTACGACCGGCTGATCGACGCGGGCGTCGACCGCGGCGGCGCGGCGATCGCGCTCGGAGGCGGGGTCGTCGGCGACCTCACGGGCTTCGCCGCGGCCACCTATCTGCGCGGCATCGATCTCGTGCAGGTGCCGACCACGCTGCTCGCCCAGATCGACTCCTCGATCGGCGGCAAGACCGGCATCAACCATCCGGCCGGCAAGAACCTGCTCGGCGCGTTCAAGCAGCCGCGATTCGTGCTCGCCGACGTCGAGTGCCTGCGGACGCTGCCGCGCCGCGAATACGTCGCCGGGCTCGCCGAGGCGATCAAGACCGGCGCGATCCTCGACGCCGAGCTCTTCGCGCTCCTGGAGGCGGAGCTTGCGGGCATCCTGCGGCAGGAGCGCGACCTGCTGGTGCGGGTGGTGCGACGCTGTTGCCAGTTGAAGGCGCTCGTCGTCGTGGCGGACGAGACCGAGAGCGGGTATCGGGCCATCCTCAACTTCGGCCACACGATCGGCCACGCGATCGAGAGCCTCACCGACTACACGACGTATCTGCACGGGGAGGCCGTCGCGATCGGCATGGTCGCGGCCGCGCGCGTTTCGCAGCGGCTCGGACACTGCGGCGAGGCGACCGTGCGCCGGCTCACGACGCTCGTGGACCGCTGTGGGCTCCCGACCGAGGTGCCGAGCGACCTCGGCCGCGACGCGCTCGCCCTCGCCATGCGCACCGACAAGAAGGCGCTTGGAGGGACCATCAAGTTCGTCTGTCTCGAAGGAATCGGCACGACCAGATTCGAGCGGCTCGGCTGTGAAGACATCGTTCGTTACGTCTGAAGAACTCACGTGAAGGGGAGGGTGCGGGTATGAGAGGATCGCGGATGGTCATGGCGGCGGCGTGCTTCGCGTTGGCCGCGTGCGGCGGGGGCGGCGGCGGCGGATCGAACGACAACGGGGTCTCGCTGCGTTTCTCGGGCGTCTTTCAGGAGACGCGGGAGCAGGTCGCGCCGGCGGCCGATCAGTTTCCGACGCCGGACGAGGCGGTCGGCGACACGGGGTCGTTCGTCATTCTCGGCGAGGACCTGACGGTCCCGCGCGACTACAACAACGACGGCGACCTCGACGGTGGCTTCCTCGGCGTGTCGAACAATATGGACCAGTCCGTGAACCTCACGAAGGTCACGGTCGAGATCTACATCGCGGGGGCCAAGCTCGCGAACCCGGTGGTGACCGACTCGGTTCCGCTGTCCACGTCGCTGCCGCCCGCGAGCATCGACGAGCAGGGCACGCGCACGCCGTCGCAGAGCTTCGCGCAGACGGTGTTCGTGCGTCCCGACGTGATGGCGTTCCTAGCGGCCAACCAGAACCTGCTGCCGACGCCGCCGTTCGACATGACCGTCGTGATGACGATCACCGGGATCAGCGACACCGGCGACAGCTTCGACACCAACGAGGTCAGTTACGCGGTCGCCGTCCTGGCGCCGTCGCTGTGACGGGGAGAGAGGGGAGGATGACGATGCGCGCACGCAAGTGGGTGATGGGAAGCGTCGCGGTGCTGGCGCTCGCGACCGTGGTCGTGAGTTGCGGCGGCACCGGCGGCGGTAGCGGCAGCAAGGGCGACACCGGAAACCAGTTCATCTTGAACAGCAACAACTCCGGACGCCTCAACCTGAACGTGAGCCCGGCCGAGGTCGACGCCAACAAGTCCGACCGCATCGGCTTGATCGCGACCCTGAGCGACAGCTTCGGCAGGGGCATCCAGGGCGTGGTGATCACGTTCGGCTCGGACATCGACGACATCACGTTCCTTCCCGCCGACGGTGTGGCGGTGACGGACGCGCTCGGTCGCGCCGACATCATCGCCGTGGCCGGGTCGACGCCGACCGGCACCGGCGCCATCGTCGGCACCGGCGCCATCTTCGCGCAGACGCCGAGCGGCTTCGGCCTGCGCGCGCAGGTGCCGATCACGCTCTACGACGTCGGGTTCATCGACGCGGAGGTTCTCGGTGTCATCCCGTCGGCGCTGAGCGTCGTCGAGCCGGCGCCGGGGCAGGTGCTGTTCTTCAACATCGTCGGCGGCACGCCGCCGTACCAGCTGAAGAACGAGGTGAGCGGCATCGGCGCGGCCGTCATCTCGCAGCACTGCCTCCCGGGATGCACGGAGAACGGCGGGGTGCTCTGTGTCGGCAGCCCCTGTCAGTCGGATTCCGACTGCAACGTCAACGCATCGCCCACACCTGCGGGAGTGTGCGCCGGTCCGATCAAACGCTGCCTCGCGAGCTGCGCCGGCACCAACTGCGCTGGGTCGCGTTGCGGCACCGACGCCGACTGCAACGACGGCTCCTCCACGCCGGCGAACGTCTGCAAGGACTCGGGCCAGTCCATCGCCTACATCATCGCGGCCGATCCTGCGGCCGGTACGCACGGCTTCGTCGTCGAGGACTCGGCGGCGGGCGCCGTGAACGTCGAGGTCACCGTGAGCTTCGTTTGCGGCAACGGCGTGGCGAGCGGCGACGAGCAATGCGACCTCGGCGATCTCCGCGAGCAGACGTGCGAGAGCCTCGGCCAGGGCACGGGCATTCTTTCGTGTGGTACCGACTGCACGTTCGACTTCACGAACTGCACCTTCGCGACGCCGACGCCGGGCGGCGGAGGTGGCGGCGCGACCGCGACCCCGGGTGGGCCGACCGCGACGTCGGCGACCGGCACGCCGACGCCGACCCCGACGGTCACGCCCGCCAACACACCGACGCCAGGCGTGGGCGTGCCGTCGAACCTGGCGCTCGCGCTCCTCACCAACGGCTCGGGGGACAACGGCAACGGTACCCTCACGACGGTGATCGCGGCGACGGTGACCGACACGAACGGCAACCCGGTTCCCGACGGCTCGAACGTGTTCTTCAACATCTCGGGCGCGACGCAAGGAGCGATCGTCAACAGCCCGTCGGCGACGAACGCCAACCCGCCATGCGACGTCACGAACTTCGAGACCGATACGGGGGTCGCGGTTCTGAACCAGTCCGGCGTCGCGCACACCTGTGTCACCTACCCGTCGACGTCGGCGGGCACGCAGATCACCCTGAATGCGAACTCGGGCGCGGCGTCCGATTCGCAGACCTTCAACCTGCCGCCGCCGCCTCCGTAAGCGGCGGCAGTCGTTCGAGTCGAGCGGGGAGCGGCGCCACGGCGTCGCTCCCCGTTTCGTTTTCAGGCGGTCGGGAGCCCCGGCAGGTGGTCGACGCAGAGCCGCACGAGCGCCTTCAAACGCCGCCGGCCGGGTGCCGTTCCCGAAAACGATCCCGTGGCTTCAGGGATGGTGGCGTCGAAGCGATCGGAGTCTGGTCGAGTGATGCCGCGTCAGATCGAACCCATCGGCAACGTTGCTCCGAGCCTGGCTAGCGCGGACGAGTGGGACCGATCGCAGCTCCGAGAGCTCACGCTCGACGAACGACTGAGGATCGCAGAGACGCTGCGTGATCGAGCCTACGGGCCCAATCATCCCGACGTTCGTGATTCCGAGCACCACGGATGAGAGCCGAGCACTTTTCGGCCGACGCTCGAGACCGCATGCGTCCCCTCGTCGGATCACGATAAAGAACGAGTGTGAAGGCGACACAGTACTTCGAACATGTCCGCCAACGTCCCGAGTGATCTTGTTGCCCGACGGCGAGACGGTCCACAATGCGTTCTTCGACCGGTCGTTCAAGGAGCGCGACAGATGAGAGTAAAGTATTTTCTGGACACCGACACCGCCCTGCTCGAGTTTACGGACAACGCTGTGTCCGAAACTCGGGAGATATCCGAAAGCATCTATGTCGATCTCGACGGCGAGGGGAACCTCGTGAGCATGACGATCGAGCACGCGCGCTCTAACGCCAGGCTGCACGAGTTCTCGTACTGCGAAGTGCTGGGATCGTAGTCTGGCGAGAGGGTGATCAGCCGAGTACGCGCTCGGGGAGTGCCCGGCGTCGACACCTCCGAGGATTTCTTGCGGCCGGGGGTCGTCGTCCAGTTCGGTCGGCCTCCACATCGTATCGACCTGCTGAGCACGATCGACGGCGTTACGCTTGGCGATGCGTGGCAGCGTCGGAAGGTCGAGGCGCTCGTCGACGAGGATGGGGCCGTCACGTCGGTCGCGTTCATCGGCCTCGGGGACCTTCTTCGAAACAAACGAGTATCGGGCAGACACGAAGATCTCGACGACGCCGAGCATCTTTCGACGATCCAGAGCTCGGAACGAGGATAGGAGTGAGGGCGCTCTACGCGGTCAACAACCGCGGCAGGTGCTCGGCGCAGAGTCGCGCGAGCGACTTCAACGCCGCCGGCTGCGTGCCGTTCTCGAGGGTCGCGAGACGGCGACTACCTGAGGGATGCGGACCACCTGTCGTCCGAAGCGTCGCGGCTTGCCGCCGCCTATCCAGTCGATGCGCCGTGCGGCGGCTCTTCATCGACGAGATCACGGCGGTGGCGGACTGGGAGCGTGGCCTGAAACGAGTGATAGACCGAGGAGAGTTGCGAAGCGTTCTGGTGGTCACTACGGGCTCGCGCGCAACCGACCTCCGGCGCGGCAAGGCTTGAAGCCCACGCCCGGTCGTTCCGGCCGAGGGGTGAGCGCCTTTCAGAGCACCGTCGAGGGCACGCACAACTCGCGCGGTCCGAACACCGTGAACGTGTCGGGACCGAACTGATTGAGCGAATACAGCGTGTCGTGCGTCGGCATGCCGGCGGCGCTGCGGATCTGGTAGCAGACGAGGTGGGTGTTCGGGTCGAGGATACCTTCGCCGTTCTTGTCGACCGGGGCGCAGTAGCGGACCGGCCGCTTGATGGCGCCGTCGATCGAGCCGAACTGGTCGGTGACCGTGATCGAGTCGGCGCGGAAGTAGCCGCGCGCCTTGTAGCACTTGAAGTGGTCGATCGCCGGCGTGTAGCTGGCGATCGGGCCGCTGTGGCTCTTCGCGCTCGGGACGAGCAGCGCGTCCGGTCGCACCAGGTCGAGCGCGACCGCGCCGAACTGATTGGTCACGATGAAGCCTCGGACGGGCGTGAAGCGCGGCGTCGTCTGCTTGATCGTGTAGGCCGCCAGGTGGTCGGGATCGAGCGGCGCCGTCGGATCCTCGCCGTTCTTGTCGGCCGGCGCGCAGAAGCGCTTGCCGCGGAGCACGCGCACGGTGCTCGCGCCGAAATGGTCGACGAGCGAGACCCCGCTCAAGCGGAGCGGCGGCCGGTGCGTTTCGTAGCACTGGAAGTGGTCGAGGTCGCCCGGCGTCGGCGTCGGTCCCGGCACCGTGGCGGTCGGCGGGGGCGGCGTCTCGGTCGGGTCCGCAGTGCTCGTCGCGGTCGGCGTGGACATGCCGGTGGGTGTCGCCGTCGGGGTCGGCGTCGGTGTTCCGGTGGACGTCGTGGTCGCGGTCGGAGAGGCGCTCGCGGTCGGCGTCGGCGTCCCGGTGGATGTTGCGGTCGCGGTCGGAGAGGCGCTCGCGGTCGGCGTCGGCGTCCCGGTGGATGTTGCGGTCGCGGTCGGGGAGGCGCTCGCGGTCGGCGTCGGCGTTCCGGTGGACGTCGTGGTCGCGGTCGGAGAGGCGCTCGCGGTCGGCGTCGGCGTCCCGGTGGATGTTGCGGTCGCGGTCGGAGAGGCGCTCGCGGTCGGCGTCGGTGTTCCGGTGGACGTCGCGGTCGCGGTCGGAGAGGCGCTCGCGGTCGGCGTCGGCGTCCCGGTGGACGTCGTGGTCGCGGTCGCCGTCGGGGTCACGACCGGCGATCCCGTCGTCGTCGGGGTTGCCGTCGGCGCGGCGAGCGGCTCGCACGGCGTGGTGTCCGAAGGCACGGTCAGGAAGGGGTCCGTGTCGACGTTGACCGACGCCGTGTCGCAGCCGGCGGTGTTGGCGCCGGTCGCGCATCCCCACCAGTTGTTCTCGGCGTCGATCGTCTCGCCCCCGGCGTAGGCGGCGCCGGCGAGGTTGCCGTAGAGGTTGTTGTCGCTGGCGACGTTCGTCGCGATCGTGCCGGCGGCCTGTCCGTCGCTGTAGAAGATGCCCGTTCCCGCGAGCGCCGCCGCGCACGTCCCACCGCCGAGGCAGTCGCCGTCGGTCGTGCACGGCTCGCCGTCGTTCGTGCCGCCGCCGCATGCGAGGCCGAGGCCGTTCGTCGAGAAGCAGTTGCTGGTGATCGCGACGTTCTGCGCGCCGACCGCCGGGTCGGCGTCGCCGAAGCTCGTGAGCAGGAGGCCGTAGCGGCCGTTCCCCGAGAAGGTGTTGCCGTCGACCGAGGAGTTCTGCATGCCGCCCTGGAGACCGTCGAGGAGGTTGTCCGCGAAGGTGTTGCGCGCGATCGCCATCTGGTCCGCCGCGGCCGCGCCGAAGCTCACGCCGACGCGGTTGCTCTCGAAGCGGTTGTCGGCCATCTCGGGCGTCCCCGCATCGACGTTGGGGCCGACGTTCTGCGTGCCTTCGGCCAAGAAGCCGTAGGTACGGACGCCGTTCCGAACGCAATTGTCCAGGAAGGCGAGACCGTCGAAGTCGTTGGCCCCGTCGAGGTGGAAGAGCGCGTTCGGGCCGGTCGCGCTCGCGCCGTCGATCTCGTTCTGCTCGAACCGCGTGCTGCTGGCGTCGGCGCCGAAGAACGCGCCGCTGTCCGTGAAGCCGACGATCCGGTTCGAGAAGAACTTGAGGCGGCTGAGGGGGCCGCCGACGACGTCGATGCCGCGCGTGCCGCCTTGAAATGTGAACCCGTCGACGGTCGCGCTCGACGCCCCCAGCGTCAGCGTCAACCCGACGCCGCCCGCGGGCGCGACGACGGTCTCCGTGTCGAGGCGGTCGCATGCCGGCACGCCGCTCTGGGCGCCGCGCAGGATCACGTTCTTCCCGAGCGTCAGGTTCTCGACGTACGTACCGGCGGCGACGACGATGACGTCGCTGCTCACGGCGACGCCGATCGCGAACTGGATCGTGCAGCACGGCGTTCCCGTACACGGCGCCGTATCACTGCACGCGACGCTGTTGTCGACGTTGCGCGTGACCGCGCCCGCCACGCTCGGCGCGAACGCTACACTCGCGATCCACGCCGCCGCCCAAAGCCTCCGCCCGATCGCTCCCGTCATCCTCCACCTCGCTCGCGCGGCCCGCCGCGCGCGTCCGCTGCTGCCCGAGAGCTAGGACGCCCGCGTTCCGTGGTCAACCGGAAGTCGCCATGCGAGGTCGCACGGCGCGCGGTGGTCACGACGCCGCGAAGCGACGACGTCGGAAGAGCGCGAGCCCGACCGCCAGGTACGCGAGGCCGTGCGCGATCAGCACGCCGGTCGGCAGGAGGGCGGCGTCGAGCGGCTGGCGGCGGATCATGAGATCGTTGTAGGCGGCCATCGCCCAGGTCGTCGGGAACGCCAGCGCCACGCGCTGCATCCACGGCGGCTCGAGATCGATCGGCCACCAGCAGCCCCCGACCGCCGCCATCGTCACGATGACGATCGAGCCGAGCGGCAGCACGGCTTCGCGTGAGCGGACGAGCCCCGCGACGACGAGTCCGAAGGCGGTGGCGGCGAAGACGATTCCGGCGGTCGGGAGCGCGAGCGCCCAGGGCTCGGGTCCGAGCGAGATGCCGAAGCAAAGCCGCCCGACGATCAGCAGGAGCGTCATCTGGGCGCAGCCGACGGCGAAGCGTGTCACGAGCTTCGCGAGCAACGTGACGTCGAGCGCCACCGGCATCGTGCGCAGGCGCGCGAGCGTCCCCCAGTCGCGCTCGTCGAGAAGGCCGAGCGACACGCCGAGCAGCATGCCGAGGAGGAGGAACGTCACGCTGAATCCGGGGACGTTCTGGTCGAAGGTGTTCAGGCGCTCGGGCGCGCCGGTCACGCTCCGCTCGGCGATCTCGATGGCGCCGGGGAGCGCGATGGCCGGCGGCTCGGGCAAGCTCGGGACGCGGAACGCCGGCAGCGTGGGCAGGGCCGGGGGCATCACGGAGGGCACGCTGACGTCGGGAAGCGGCAGCGGGGTCCTGCCGACGAGGCGCTCGGCGAGCGCGTCGGGGTCCATGCGGACGAGTTCGCTCACCGCGAACGGGACGCGGGGGCGCGCCGGCGGAGGCGGCAACCGGTCGGCGTAGCGTCCGGCGTTGCGATGGACGGTGCGCCACCAGCGCGTGAACGCGGCCTCCGCTGCCTCGAGCTCGGCGACGAACCGCCGGAGCGGTCCGAGCTCGGCGGCGAGGCGGGCGCTCGCGAGGCTCGCTTGCAGCTCGGTCGCCTCGGCGACCGCCGCCCGCAGCTCTCGCGCCGCATCCGCTTCGAGCGCGTGCGCCTGCGCCGTGGTCGCCGCGCGCGCCGCCGCGAGCCGTCCCGGCAGCGCCTCGAGTTCGCGCGCCAGCGACTCCGCCGAACGCGCGAAATCGACGCGGGTATGCTCCATGCGGGCGCGCAGGCGCGCCAGCCGGCGGCCGGCGCGGTCGCGCGCGCGCCGCTCGATGGCGTGGCGGATCTCCTGCACGAGCGCCCGCACGTTCGCGATCTCGAGGTACTTCACGGGATCGGTCAGCAGCTCGACGTCGACGGGACGCCCCGCCGCGAGAGCGCGCGAGGCGCCGCGCGGGATCACGAGCGCCACGCCTGCCCGCCGGCGTTCGACGAGCGCGGCGGCGTCGACGCGGCTGCCGACCGCCTCGACCGCGACGGCTTCGTGGCGGCCGAGGGCGTCGCGGAAGGCACGGCCCACGCGCCCGCCGTCCTCGTCGGCGACCGGCAGCAGGTAGGCGGTCGTGCCGCGCGGGCCGGCGCCGTAGAGGCTCGCGAGCGAAAATCCGGCGACGGTGATGACGACGATCGGCGCGATCGTGAGGAACACGAGGCCCACGCGATCGCGCGCGAGCAAACGGAAGTCCTTGCCGATCGCGGCCGCGAGCGCGCGCATCATGGAACGCGCCCGTCGTCGTCGCCGTCACGCAGCGCGTGCCCGGTCAGCTTGAAGAAGGCGTCGGCGAGCGTCGGCCGGTCGAAGCGCAGCTCGACGACCTCGCCCCCGGCCCGTGCGGCGCGGGCGAGGAGCACGGGAAGCGCCGTGGGGTCGTCGAGCGCGAGCGTCGTCCGCGTGCCGTTCGCCGCGAGCACGCGGACGCTGCCGAGACCGTCCAGCCAATCCGGCGCCGGCGGCCGGAGCGTCCGGAGCGAAAGGCTCGCCGCGATGCCGCTCGCGCCGACCAGGTCGGCCGTCACGCCGCTCGCGACGATCCGGCCTTCGTCGAGCATCACCGTCCGCGTGCAGGCGCGCTCCGCTTCCTCCATGTCGTGGGTGCTCACGAGGACGGCGGTACCGTCCGCGGCGAGGGCGGCGATCGCCCCGTGCAGGCGCTCGCGCGAGCGCATGTCGATGCCCGCGGTCGGCTCGTCGAGGAGGAGCACGCGCGGTGCGTGCAGGATGCCGCACGCGAGGTTCAGGCGCCGTCGCAGGCCGCCCGAGTAGGTCGCCACCGCATCGTCGGCGCGCGCGGCGAGCCCGACGCTATCGAGGGTGCGGCCGATCGCGGCGGTGGCGGCGCGCGCGTCGAGCCCGAGCATACGGCCGAAGAAGCGCAGGTTCTCGCGTCCCGTGAGCGTCGGGTAGAGCGCCGGATCCTGCGGCACATAGCCGAGGACGCGGCGCGCCGCGCGCGCCGCGCGCGGCAGCGCGTGCCCGGCGACGACGACGGTGCCCTCGTCGGGGGCGAGCAGCGTCGCGAGGATCGCGAGCGCCGTCGACTTCCCGGCGCCGTTCGGTCCGAGCAATCCGACGACCTCGCCGGCCTGCACTTCGAGGTCGATGTCGGCGAGCACCGTGCGCTCGCCGTATCGCTTGCGCAGATCCGCGACGACGATCGCCGATTGCATGCGACCCATCTTTGCATATTGGCGTGCTATACGCGCGGCATAACTTGACCGGCTCATGTCTATAGACTTAGACTTGCGCCCGCGTGAGGACGCGAGGGTGAACGCGAGGTCGCAGGCGTGAGCGCGAGGTCGCTGGAAGAGGGGCGTGCGCGCGGCAAGACCGTGCTCGTGCTGCACGGTCCGAACTTGAATCTCCTCGGCCGCCGTGAGCCCGACGTGTACGGAGCGCTCACGTTGCAGGAGGTTGACGACCGCCTGCGCGCGTTGGCGACCGAGCTCGGCGTGCGCGTCGAGATCGTGCAGTCCAACGCCGAGGGCGAGCTAGTCGACCGCATCCAGGCGGCCGCCGGCGGCGCGTCGGCGATCGTCATCAACCCCGCCGCCTATACGCACACGAGCATCGCCATCCGCGACGCGATCCTCGCCGTCGGGTTGCCGGTCGTCGAGGTGCATCTCTCGAACATCCACGCCCGCGAGGAATTTCGGCATCGGTCGCTCGTCAGCGACGTCGCCGTCGGACAGATCTCGGGCTTCGGTGTCGACAGCTACCTTCTCGGGCTGCGCGCCGCCGTGCACGTCATAGCCGACGGGCGGCGCCGCTCGCTGAAGACGCGACGACCCCAGAAGGCGCGTCGGCCGGCGTGAGCCCGCGGCGCCGCGCGTCGGCCAGCGCCGACCGTACGCCGGCGGTGAACGGACCCGCGGGCAGCCGCGCGCTGTCCGACCCGCGCGAGCTCAAGAAGCTCGCTGCCCTCATGGAAGAGAGCGGGCTCGTCGAGCTCGAGATCGACGGCGGCGGCGAGCGGGTGCGGCTCGTGCGCGGCCGGGTCGGCGCGGGCGGCGCGCCGGAGGCCGAAGCCTCGATCCCTGCCGCGCGGAGCGCGCGCCGCGACGCTGAGCCCGACGGCGGCGCGCGGTCGATCACCTCGCCGATGGTCGGCACTTTCCATCGCGCCGCGGCGCCCGAGGCGCCCGCCTACGTCGAGGTAGGCGACGTCGTCGAGCGCGGGCAGGTGCTCTGTCTCGTCGAGGCCATGGAGATGATGAACGAGATCGAGGCGGAGTCCCGCGGGCGGATCGTGCGGATCCTGATCGAGAACGGCCGCCCGGTGGAGTTCGGCGAGCCGCTCTTCCTCGTCGAGCCGGTGTAGGATCGCGGCATGTTCCGGAAGATCCTGATCGCGAATCGCGGCGAGGTGGCGCTGCGGGTGATGCGGGCATGCCGCGAGCTCGGCGTCGACACGGTCGCCGTCTGTTCGACCGCCGACCGCGACGCGCTGCACGCGCGGCTCGCCGACGAGCGCGTGTGCGTGGGTCCGGAGCGCTTCGAGGACAGCTATCTCAACGTGCCCGCGATCCTCTCCGCGGCGCTCTCGCGCGGCGCGGATGCCGTGCATCCCGGGTACGGACTCCTCGCCGGGAGCGGCGACTTCGCCGAAGCCTGCGAACGGTCGGGCCTGGTCTTCATCGGGCCGCGCGTCCGGCATCTCCGACTCATGGGGGACAAGCCGCGGGCGCGGCGCATCGTCGAGAAAGCCGGCGTGCGCGTGCTGCCGGGCAGCTCCGAACCCCTCGCCGATCTCGCCGACGCGCGCGCCGTCGCGGACGCGATCGGCTATCCGCTCCTCGTGAAGACGGCGGCCGGCGGCGGCCGCGGCCTCGGCGTCGCCCGCGGTCCCGAGGCGCTCGCGCCGGCCTTCGCGGTCGCGCGCGGCGAGGGCGAGCGCGCCTTCGGCAACAACCTCGTCTATGTCGAGCGCTACCTCGAGCACGCACGCCACGTCGAAATGCAGCTCGTCGCCGATCGCGACCGGCGCGTCGTGCTCCTCGGCGAGCGCGACTGCTCGGTACAACGCGAGCGGCGGAAGCTCGTCGCCGAGGGTCCGGCGATCGACCTTCCCCGCGGCCTCCGCGGCAAGCTCGCCGAGGCGGCGATCGCCGCGGCGACCGCCGTCGGGTACACCAACGTCGGCAGCGTCGCGTTCCTCGTCGAGGGCGACGGCACCTTCCATTTCATCGAGATGAACACGCGCCTCCAGGTCGAGCACGCCGTGCCCGAGGTGCTGACGGGCGTCGATCTCGTCCGCGAGGGCATCCGCATCGCCGCGGGCGAGCCGCTCTCGGTCGGCGCCAAGGACGTGACCGTGCGCGGCCACGCGATCGAGTGCCGCGTCCACGCCGAATGGCCGGAGGGCGCCGCGGCCGTCCGCCATACGGTGCGGGCGTTCCATGCGCCGGGCGGCCTCGGCATCCGGGTCGAGTCGGCGCTCGAGGTCGGCGACGTGGTCGCCGCGGACGACGTGCTCGCCAAGGTGCTCGCGCACGGCGCGACGCGCGCCGAGGCGCTGGAGCGCCTGCGCGCGGCGCTCCCGGAGCTCGTCATCGACGGCGTGCCGACCGACCTCGATCTCCACCGCGGCATTCTTGCCGATCCCGCGTTCGCGCGCGGCCCCGTGCACACGACTTGGCTCGACGCCCGATGACGTCGCCGGTGGCGGGGGCGGTGCGCGCGCTCGCGGCGGCGGTGGCGGCCGGCGCGATCGGGTGCGCGGGGGGCGAAGCGGCGCGTCTCGCGGTGACGCCGCTCCCGCCCGAGACGGTCGGCGACGTGGCGCGCGTATCCTTCGAGCTCCGGAACGAGGGCGGTCGACCTCTCGCTCTCGATCGCGTCCTACCCGCCTGCGGGTGCGGCGGCCGGTTGCGCCTTCCGCCAGAGCTCGCGCCGGGTGCGACGACGCGCCTCGATGTCGAATGCCGCGGGCCGCGGATCGCCGGCGACGACGCGCGCGAGCTGCGTCTGCGCACGAGCGATCCCCGGAGCCCCGAGACGCTGCTGCGCGTGGAGCTCGGCCGCGCGCCCGCGGGTCTTCCGCCCGTGTATCTCGGGTACGTCGCCGTCGGCGCGACGCTCGTGCGCGACGTTTCCGTGCCGCTCGCGGCGGGCGACGTGGCGCCGCGCTCCGGGGGCGAGGTCGCGGTCGAGCCGCAGCCGCCCGCCGGCGACGGGACGCGTCTCGCGCGCCTGCGCTTCACGCCGCGCGCCGCCGGGGTCGTCCGCACGACGGTCGACCTCGGGTCGGCGGGACGCTTGCCGCTCACCGCGATCGCCTACGAACGCGTGATGGCGTTTCCGGCCGAGGTCCGCGTGCCGCGCCCGACCGGCGCGCCGGGAATGCCGAGCGTGACGCTCGTCGCCACCGGGGCGGCACCGCTCGCCATCGCGCGCGTCGAGTATCCGTCCGGCGTCGCGGGCGAGCTCCGCACGGTCGTGCCGGGGCGGCAGTATCGTCTCGTGCTGCAGGCCCGGGGCGCGCTCCCGACCCGCGATGCCGCGATCCGGGTCCTCGCCGAGGGAACGGCCGACCCCGTGCTGGTGATCCCGTTCGTCGACGCGGCGCCTGGAGATGACGCATGAGTCGGGGGTTCGCCGATCAGGTCGCGATCGTCACCGGCGGTGCCTCCGGCATCGGACGCTCGCTCGCGAGTGCGCTCGTGCGAGCGGGGGCGCGCGTCGTCGTCGCCGACACGGACGGCGAGCGCGCCGAGGCCGTTGCCCGCGAGCTCGGCGAGCGCGCCCGTTCCGAGATCGTGAACGTCACGGACTCGGTCGCGCTGCGACGCGCGATCGAGGGCACGGCCGCACGCGAAGGGCGTCTCGACCTCCTCTTCAACAACGCCGGCATCGCCGTGTTCGCCGACGCGCGCGACACCTCGCTCGACGACTGGAACCGGCAGATCGACGTCAATCTGCGCGGCGTCGTGCACGGTATCGTCGCCGCGTACCCGCTCATGCTGCGCCAGGGCTCGGGCCACATCGTGAACACCGCGTCGGCGGCCGGGCTCATCCCGTCGCCGGCGACGATCGCGTATGCCGCGACGAAGCACGCGGTCGTCGGCCTTTCGCTCACGCTCCGCGCCGAGGCGCGTCCGCACGGCGTGCGCGTGAGCGTCGTCTGTCCCGGCGTCATCGAGACGCCGATGGTGCAGACGGCGAAGCTCGTCGGACCGACGCGCGAACGGGTGCTCGCCGCCTTGCCCCTCCGCCTCCATTCGCCGGATCGGCTCGCGGCCGCCGTGCTCCGTGGCGTCGCGCGCAACCGCGCCATCATACCCTTCACGCCCGAGCTGCGCTTCTTGTGGGCGCTCCACCGGCTGAGCCCGCGCCTCTCGCTCGCGATCATGGGCCGGTGGTACCGCACGACGCCGTTCTACCGCGGACGCGGCGACTGAGATGCGGCCGCCCGCGACCGCTCAGCGGAAGCGGGGCAGGACGCGCTCGGCGAAGAGGCGCGCCGGCTCGCGGACGTCGCGTCCGAAGAACTCCATGACCATCATGGTGCAGCCGAGCGCCACGTGCGCCTCGATCCTCTCGATGCATTGCTCGGCCGTACCCGCGATGGCGAGCGGCCCGCCGGCGCCCATGTGGCCGCCGTAGATCGCCGCGGCCTTTGCGCTCTTGGCGCGCGCGTCGGCCTCGTCGTCGCCGATCACGACGAGGCACTGCTGCGAAACGCGGATCGCCGCCGGATCGCGACCGACCGCGGCGCAGTGCTCGCGGAGCTTCGCGACCTTGGCGCCGAGGTCGTTCTGGTGGACGGCGAGGTTGTTCCAGACGTCGGCGTGGCGGGCGGCGAGCCTGAGCAGGACCTTCTCGCCGCCGCCGCCGATCAGGATCGGCGGCCGGCGCACCGGCTTCGGCTCGCAGTACGTCGCGTCGAGCCGGTAGTGCTTGCCGGCGAACGACGGTTGCGCCTCGGTCCAGAGGAGCTTCAGGATCGTCGCCGTCTCGTCGAGCTGCTCGAGGCGGTCGCGGAGCGGAGGGAACGGCATGCCGTAGCCTTCGAACTCGGACTGGAACCAGCCGCTCCCGAGGCCGACGATCGCCCGGCCGTTCGTCACGACGTCGAGCGTCGCCGCCATCTTCGCGAGGAGCGCCGGGTTGCGGAATCCGACGGGGGTCACGAGCGTGCCGAGCTCGACCCGCGAGGTCAGCGCGCCGACCGCGGCGAGCGCGGTCCATGCCTCGAGGATCGGCAGGTTCGGCATCGGCACGCCGTAGAGGTGATCGTTGAACCACACGGAGTCGAATCCGAGCTCGTCGAGCGCGCGCGCGGCGGCCGCCGTGTCCGCCCAGGGGCGCTTGATCTGCGGCAGCGTGACTCCGAAATGCACCTTGGCCATGGCGTCGCCTCCTCGCCGGCGCGACTACCACGCCGGCTCCGCGCCCGCGAGCGACGGCGCCGCGGACCGCCGCCGCGGCGCAAGCGGGGTATCGCGGTCAGAGCCAGCTGCGCGGGATCGGCAGGGCGTCGCGGAGCCGCATGTACCAGCGGAGCGCGCTCCCGATCAGGCGGTGGTTGTCGAAGCCTCGCACGCGGACGGGCTCGAACGTGATCAGCGAGAGCCCCGTCTTGCGATTCTCCTCGGCCGTCATGCGCTCGTACTCGCGGCCTCCGAGACGGCCGAAGTAGTGCGTCGCGAGCCAGGAGCCGACGCCGCCTTCGAGCGGCGCGTCCGCGAGCGTCACCTCGCCGTCGATGATGACGGCCCGATAGGGAGGGATCTCGTCCTGGATGGTCAGGCAGGCGCGCTTCGCGCGGCCGAGGGCTTTGGCCTTCGGCGACGTGGTCGCGGTCACCATGAAGAAGCGGCCGTCGCGGTACTGGTACCAGATCGGGGCCTGCGCCGGCGTCCCGTCGCGCTTTACGTACGACAGGACGGCGATGCGCGGCGCCGCGACGAAACGCTCGAGGTCGCCCGGCGCGAAGGCGGGTTGCGGGCCCATGGCTTGGAACGTCAGGTCGGTGAGCTTCATGCCGGTCGAATAGGTCGTTGACCAAGTCTAGTCAACGGCCTAGGAATGCGGCCGTGCCGCCACGGGTGCCCCCGCGGAAAGGAGAGGCGCGCCGCGCCGAGATCCTCGGCGCCGCGCGCGCCGTGCTCGTCGACGAGGGCCTCGATCGTTTCGTGCTGCGCGAGATCGCCGCCCGGGTCGGGCTCGTGCTCGGGAATCTCCAGTACTACTACGCCACGCGCGACGATCTCCTCGAGGCGGTCGTGCGCGCCGAGTTCGCGCGCAACCAGGCGGAGGTGGCGGCGATCGCCGCCGGGCGCGGCGCGGCCACGGGGCGTCTCGCGGCCATCACGCGCCACCTGATCGACGTGTGGGCGCGCTCGGGTGGCCGCGTCTACGCCGCCATGTCGCTCCTGGCGCTGCACCAGCCGCGCTTCCGGGCGCTCCATCGCGAGATCTACCTCGCGTTCTACGAGAGCCTGTTGCCGGTATTGCGCGAGATCCGCCCGGACGCCCGGCGCCCCGAGCTCCTCGGCGTGGCGCGGCTCGTGGCGACGCTCATCGACGGCGCGCTCGTGCAGGTGCCCGGCCGCGGGTTCGCGGCCGACGCCGTCGCGGCCGCCGTTCGCCTCGCCGCACCGCCGGACGACCCGCCGCCGCGCGGCTAGGGGCCTACGATCTCGGCGACCCGCGCGGCGACTCGCTCCGTCGCGTCGTGGCCGGCGGTCCCGCTCACCGCTGCTCGATCGGCGGCGGCGTTCCTCCCTGCCGCTTCACGACGTTCATCGCGAGTGCCAGCATCGAGGACACGTCGCTCAACGTCGACGGCACGACGAGCGTGTTGCCCTCCTTCGCGAGCTTGCCGAACTCGTGCACGTACTGTTCGGCGACGCGCAGCTGCACCGCCTCGAAACCACCCGGCACTTGGATCGCGGCCGCCACCTGGCGGATGCCGTCGGCGGTCGCCTGCGCGACGGAGCGGATCGCGTCGGCCTCGCCTTCGGCCTCGTTGATCTGCTGCTGCTTCTTCGCCTCGGACTGCTTGATCTCCTGCTGCTTGTGACCTTCGGCGGTGTTGATGAGGGCGTCGCGTTCGCCCTCGGACTTCAGGATCGAGGCGCGCTTTTCGCGCTCGGCGCGCATCTGCTTCTCCATCGCTTCGAGCACGCCCTGCGGCGGCTTGATGTTCTTGATCTCGTAGCGCAGGACCTTCACGCCCCACGCCTCGGACGCTTTGTCGATCTCGGTGACGACGGCCTGGTTGATGTGGGTGCGCTCCTCGAAGGTGCGGTCGAGGTCGAGCTTGCCGATCTCGCTCCGGAGCGTGGTCTGCGCGAGCTGGATCAGCGCGAACGGCAGGTTGGCGATGCCGTACGACGCGCGCTCGGCGTCGACGATCTTCATGTAGAGCACGCCGTCGACCCCGACCATCACGTTGTCGCGCGTGATGCACTCTTGCTCCGGAATGTCGATCGCGTCCTCCTTCAGGTTGTGGCGGTAGCGGATGACGTAGATGAACGGGATCAGGATGTGGAAGCCGGCGCCGAGCGTGCTGTTGTACTGCCCGAGCCGTTCGACCACGTACGCCGACTGCTGCGGCACGACGATCGCGACGCGCGAGATCACGTAGAAGACGGCCGCCGCCAACAGCAACACCACCAACAATGCACCCGACATGTTCGTCCTCCTCTATTCCGGCTGAAGCCAGAGCGTGAGCCCGTCGATGCGATGGACGCGGCAACGCGTCCCGCGTGCGATCGCCGCGCCGTCGACGCCGCGGGCGCTCCACGTCGTGCCGCGGAGCTCTGCCCGTCCGACGCCGTTCGCCGGCACGTCCTCGATGACGGTCGCGGTCTCGCGCCGCAGATCGTCGACCGCGGGAGCCGGCCCGCCGCCGCCGGCTCGGCTGAGCGTGCGCTGGAACAGAACGAGCGCCGCCACCGACACGAGCGAGAACGCGAGCCACTCGAGCCACGGCGCCGCGATCAAGCCGAAGCCGGTGAGCGCCCCGACGACGAGCCCGCCGACGCCGAACGCGAGCAGGAAGAAGTTCGTCGGGATCTGCGCTTCGGCGATCGCGAGGGCGAGGCCGAGGACCATCCACATCCACCACGCCATGCCGGCGGTTCTGTCACGGAAGGTCGGGCGAAGTCCACAAGAGACGCGCTCGAAGGAAGCAGTTGCGATGAACCAAAAATCTGGTCTAAATAGACCATATGCCGAAGCCTGCTACGGTCAGTCTTTACGAGGCGAAGACCCAGCTGTCCCGTCTCGTCGAGCGGGCATCCCGTGGCGACGAAGTGGTGATCACTCGGCATGGACGTCCCGTGGCCCGCTTGGTCGCAGCCAGGCCCATGCGAAAGCCGCGAAAGCTCGGCACCCTCCGGGGAAAGATTCGCGTCGCCAAGGACTTCGATGCTCCCCTCCCCGACGAGATCCAGGCTCTCTTCGAAGGCCGCGGCTCGTGAGCGTCGGCCTCCTGCTCGATACCCATGCGCTGATCTGGGCGCTGAGTGCGCCGCGCCGATTGCCGACACGGCTGGCGAAGCTTCTCGTCGATCCCGAGACCGACGTGCACCTGAGCGCGGTGTCGACCTGGGAGATCGCCATCAAAGCGGCGCTCGGCAAGATCGACGCGGAGCTGCCCGCGATCGTCCAGGCCGCGCGCGGGGCGCAATTCGAAGAGCTGCCGATCGCCGTCTCCGACACGGTTCGCGTCCTGTCCCTGCCGAGCATCCATCGCGACCCGTTCGATCGGCTCTTGGTCGCCCAGGCGCTCGAGAACGACCTGATCCTGGCGACACACGACCCCATCGTGGCGCGCTACCCTGTCCCCGTGCTATGGGACACCTGACCGTACGCGGACGGTGAATCGCACGATGGTCCCACCCGGCTTGACCCGCCGGCCCTGATTGCCGATGGTCCGCGCCATGGCGCGCGTCGAGTTCTTCTACGACTACTCGAGTCCGTGGACGTATCTCGCGTTCACGCGGATCGAGGCGCTCTGCCGCCGTGCCGGCGCGGAGCTGGTGTGGCGGCCGATGCTCGTCGGCGGCATCTTCAATACCGTGAATCCGTCGGTGTACGAGCAGCGCGCGCACCCGGTGCCGGCGAAGGCGCGCTACATGGCGAAGGACCTGCTCGACTGGGCGCGTCTCTACGATCTCGACCTCACGTTCCCGCCGACGGTGTTTCCGGTGAACTCGGTGAAGGCGCTCCGCGGCGCGCTGGTGGCGCTGGAACATGATCGCATCGGTCCCTACAGCGCGCGTGTCTTCCAGGCCTACTTCGGGGAGGACCGTGACATCAGCCAGGAGGCGGTGCTGCGCCCGATCGTCACCGCGGTCGGTCTCGATGCCGACGCCTTCTTCGCTGCGATCGCGACGCCGGCGTACAAGGACCGCATCCGCGCCAATACTGACGAGTGCGTGCAGCGTGGCGGCTTCGGCTCGCCGACGATGTTCGTGGGCGACGACATGTACTTCGGCAACGACCGGCTCGGCCTTCTCGAGGCGGCGCTCGCCCGCGCGACGCGCTGACGCCGAACGGCCGCTGGATGCCTCGGCCGCGTTGCGGGACCATCGGGCCGTTGGTAGCGTCGCCGCTCACCCTACGGGTCGCGCGGCCCGCGTGGGCGTTCGTGTATGCAGCCGCTCCCCCACGAAGAAGGATCATCGCTCCGCGACGCCGTCCGGCGCGCCTCGACGACGCGCGCGGGCGAACGGCTGCGCGTCGAAGGGCTCCGCGGCGGTGCGCGCGCGTTCCTGATCGCGGAGGCCCATCGCGCCGCGCCGTCCCCGTACGTCGTGCTGGCGGCGGGCGCCGCCGAGGCGGAGGCGCTCGCGAGCGACCTCGCGCTCTTCCTCGGCGAGGATCACGCGGTCGGCGGGCTCGAGCGGCGGGTGCACGCCTTCCCGGCGTGGGACGTGCCGGCGTTCGAGCCGGTGTCGCCGCCGGCGGCGGTCGTGCACGACCGCATGCGGACGCTCTTCCACCTGATCCACGGCCGCGATCCGATCGTCGTGACGACGCCCGAGGCGGTGATGCAGCGCCTGCTGCCGCGCGCGGTCGTGAAGCAGGCGATGCGCTACCTGGTCGAAGGCGACGAGGTCGACGTCGCCGAGCTGACGCAGCACCTGATCGACTGGGGCTATCTGCGGGTGCCGGTCGTCGAGGACATCGGCGAGTTCAGCGTCCGCGGCGGCCTCGTCGACGTGTTCACTCCGCTCGACGCCGAGCCGTTCCGCCTCGAGCTCGACGGCGACCGCATCGAGAGCCTCCGCACGTTCGACCCCGACACCCAGCGCTCGTCGGGGCAGCGCGAGGAGGTCGTGCTCGTGCCGGTGCGCGAGGCGTCGCTCGCCGATCTCCGCGCTCCCGAGGCGCGCCGCGCCGTCGAGAACCGCGCCATCGAGATCGAGATGCCGCGCCTCGACCGCAACGCCATGAGCGACGCGCTCGAGAACGGGCTCTTCTTCCCCGGCGTCGAGTTTGTCGCGTCCTACGTCTACCCGGAGGGGCTGGCGACGCTCTTCGACTACCTGCCCGCCGACGTGCGCCTCTGGATCGACGACCCGGCCGGCGTCGAGAGCGCGTGGGACGCGGCGTGGGAGCTCGTGCAGGAGCGCGCGCGCGAGGCCGAGTCGGCGCGGCGGTTCTTCGCTCTCGCCGAGCGCTTCGCGATGTCGGCGCACGCGGTGCGCGAGGCGCTGCGGCCGCTGCCGACGGTCGAGCTCGATCCGTTGGTCGGGCTCGCCGGCACGGCCGGACATCTGCGCGTATCCTGCTACACGCTCGCCGACCTCGCCGCGGCGCGCGCGCAGGCCGCGGCGGGAAGCCGGGACGCGGAAGGCCAGCGCTCGGCCGCCCCCAGCATGCGCCCTGTCGCCGACCGCATCCGCGAGTGGAGCGCCGAAGGCCGGCGCGTCTTCGTGGTCGTGCACGGAGCGGGGCAGCGCACGCGCCTCCACGGGCTCCTGGCCGCCAACGGCGTCGACGTCGCGTCGACCGGCGAGCCGCTCCCGAAGCTCCTCGCGGAGCGCGGCGGTCCGCCCCTCATGCTCGAAGGCTCGCTCACGCAGGGGTTCCGACTGCCGACGGAGCCCTGGGTCTTCGTCGGCGAGGAGGAGATCTTCGGCGAGCGCCGCCAGCAGCGCCGCATCCGCAAGGTGAGCGCGGCCGACGTGCTCTCGAGCCTCGCCGAGCTCAAGGCGGGCGACTTCGTCGTGCATGTCGACCACGGCATCGGACTCTACCGGGGCCTCAAGCACATGAGCGTCGCCGACATCGAGGGCGACTTCCTCCACCTCGAGTACCAGGGCGGCGACCGCATGTACGTGCCGGTCGACCGCATCAACCTCGTCGGCAAGTACATCGGCGGCGGCGACGGCGCGGAGCCGGCGCTCGACAAGCTCGGCGGCACCGCGTGGGAGCGCGTCAAGGCGAAGACGAAGGAAGCGCTCCTCTCGATGGCGCGCGAGCTCGTCGAGATCGGCGCCAAGCGCCAGGTGCTCGCCGGGCAGAGTTTCGAGAGCGGCGACCCGCTCTTCCAGGAGTTCGAGGCGCGCTTCCCGTTCGACGAGACGCCCGACCAGCAGAAGGCGATCGGCGACGTGCTCGCCGACCTCGGGAGCGACAAGCCGATGGACCGGCTGGTGTGCGGCGACGTCGGCTTCGGCAAGACCGAGGTCGCGATGCGCGCCGCCTTCGCGGTTGTCATGGCGGGCAGGCAGGTCGCCGTGCTCGTGCCGACGACCGTGCTCGCGCAGCAGCACTACGACACGATGTGCAAGCGCTTCGACGGCTACCCGGTGAAGGTCGAGATGCTCTCGCGCTTCCGCTCCAACACCGACAACAAGGCGATCATCAAGGGGCTCGCCGACGGCACCGTCGACGTGGTGGTCGGCACCCACCGCCTCTTGCAGAAGGACGTGTCGGTGGCGCGGCTCGGGCTCCTCGTCATCGACGAGGAGCACCGCTTCGGTGTGAAGGACAAGGAGCGCATCAAGGCCCTTCGGGCGACCGTCGACGTGCTGACGCTCACCGCGACGCCGATCCCGCGCACGCTGCAGATGGCGCTCACCGGCATCCGCGACCTCTCGGTCATCGAGAGCCCGCCCGTCGACCGCCTCGCGATCCGCACCTACGTCACCAAGGCCGACGACCACGTGATCCGCGAGGCGATCCTCCGCGAGCTCCGGCGCGGCGGCCAGGTATTCTTCGTCCACAACCGGGTGGACTCGATCGAGCGCCAGGCGGCGCACGTGAAGGAGCTCGTGCCGGAGGCGACCGTCATCGTCGGCCACGGCCAGATGGGCGAGCGCCAGCTCGAGCAGGTGATGGACGACTTCATCCACCAGCGCGCCAACGTGCTGGTGTGCTCGACCATCATCGAGTCCGGCCTCGACATCCCACGCGCCAACACGATCCTCATCAATCGGGCGGATACTCTCGGCTTGGCGCAGCTGTACCAGCTACGCGGGCGGGTCGGACGCTCGAACGTCCGCGCCTACGCCTATCTCTTGATACCCGGCGAGCACATGATCGGCACCGACGCCCACAAGCGCCTCGAGGCGCTGCAGGAGCTCGACGAGCTGGGCGGCGGGTTCAGGTTGGCGGCGCACGACCTCGAGATCCGCGGTGCCGGCAACATGCTCGGGAAGCAGCAGAGCGGCAACATCACCGCCGTCGGCTTCGAGCTCTATACCCAGATGATGGAGGAGGCCGTCCGCGAAGTGCAGGGCGAGACCATCACGAAGGACGTCGAGCCGGAGATCCAGCTCGGCTTCCCGGCGTACATTCCCGATTCGTACGTGCAGGACGTGAACCAGCGGCTCGTCCTCTACAAGCGCCTCGCCGGCTTCAAGACGGCCGACGAGCTCGCCGCGCTCGTCGACGAGATGGTCGACCGTTTCGGCGAGCTGCCGCCGCTGGTCGACAGCCTGATCCGGGTGATGGAGCTGCGGCGCTGCTTCAAGGACCTGCTGATCACCGCGGCGCGCGTCCGCGGCGAGCAGATCGTCCTCGAGTTCCATCCCGAGACCCCCGTCCACATCGACTACATCCTGGCGCTGCAGAAGAAGATGAAGGACCGGGTGAAGGTCTTCCCCGACGCGCGCGTCGGCTATCGCCCGCTCGCCAGGGACGCAGACGGGCTCGTGGCGGAGCTCCAGGACCTTTGCGCTCGGCTGCGCTAGCCCCCGCATTCGGTCCAGTCGAGGCTCGATCTGCCGGCAGTGAAGGTTCACGACGAACGAAAGCGCGGGGGCTAGCGGAGCGGACCCCGGTCGGTCGTCGGAACACCCGGGCGGCGGGCGAATTTCCATCTGTTCGCCGCGCCCGGCGGGTGTCAAAACGGTCTGGAGGCCAGCGATGACCGTCGACATGTGGATGACGCGCGATCCCGTGACGATCGCTCCGACCATGGCGATCTCCGCGGCGGCGCGGCTGATGGCACGGCACAGGATCCGCCGGCTGGTGGTGGTGGACGCGGAGCATAGGGTCGTCGGGGTGGTCTCCGCAGGCGACGTCGCGCGCGCGTTTCCCGCCGACTTGAACCCGGCGTCCGCGGTGGTGACCGATCGGTCCGTGCCGGAGCCGGTGTCGAGCATCATGGCGCGGGCGGTCCGCACCGTGGCGTCCGGCGCCGCGATGGAAGACGCGGCGCGGCTGCTGCGCACCTATAAGATCGGCGCGGTGCCGGTCGTGCAGGGCGCGCGCCTCGCCGGCATCATCACCGAGTCCGATCTCTTCCGCGCGCTCGTCGAGATGAGCGACCCGACCGAGCCGAGCGTCCGCATCACCTTCGAGCTCGACGAGGCCGAGGACGTCGTCGGCACGATGCTGCAGGTGTGCGGCGGTCGCGACGCCCGCATCGCGAGCCTCTTCTCGTTCCACCACCGCGACGCGCGGACGGGCGATCGGCGGCGCCTCGGCGTGATGCGCATCGCGGGCGACGTGCCGGAGGCCGTCGTCGAAGCGATCTGGAAATCGCGCCACCGCGTGCTCTCGGTCGTGCGCCGTGCGGCGAGCGACGACGACGGGGACGCTACGGGGCGGTGACAGTCATCGGCGCGGCGCCGCCGGTCGCGGTCGACCGCGTCCATGCGCCGCTCATCGCGCCGTCCTCAGCCCTTGCCGGGGCCGAGGCCCTCTTCGAGGACACGGCGGAAGCGCGGCGGCCGCTTCTCGAGGAACGCCGTGACCGCCTCCTTGTGCTCGGGGCTCTTCCAGCACTCGCGCAGCAGCACGCTCTCGCGCTCCTGCACGGAGGACAGGTCGGTCGCGCTGCCGTTCTCGGTGAGGAGCCGCTTGATCATGCGGAGCTGCGGATCGGGGTTGGCGGCGAAGCCCTCGGCGATCGCGCAGGCCTTCGGCAGGAGATCGTCCGCGCTCGTGAGCACGTCGACCAGCCCCGCCTGGTGCGCTTCGACCGCGGAGTAGATGCGGCCCGAGAGGCACATCTCGCTCGCGCGTCCGAACCCCATGCGCTGCACGAGGAAATGCGTGCTCGCGAGCTCCGGCACGAGCCCGACCTTGATGAAGAGCATGCCGAGCTTCGCCTGGTCGGAGGCGACGATCACGTCGAAGGGTAGGATCATGGTCATGCCGATCCCGACGGCGGCGCCGTTCACGGCGGCGACGAGGGGCTTGGCGGCGCGCGCCATCGCGACCCAGTCGAGTCCGGCGGGCATGCCGCCCTGGCCTTCGGCCGTGTCGCCGCCGGGGTCGGTGCCCTCGATGCGGGTCTTGAACGTCGCTTCCATGTCGGCGCCGGCGCAAAAGCCGCGTCCGGCGCCCGTCATGACGATCGCGCCGATCGCCGGGTCGGCGTTGGCGCGCGCGATCGCGTCGGCCTGCTCCGCGCCCATGCGGGGGGTCCAGGCGTTCAGCTTCTCGGGTCGCGCCAGGGTGACGAGCGCCACCGCGCCGCGGGTTTCGTACGTGATCTGTTCGTAGGTCATGGCGGGCCTCCTCCCACGTAGGCGCGCAACAGCGCGAAGACGACGACGCCCGTCACCGAGACGTACAACCAGACGGGAAAGGTGAGGCGCGCGACGCCGCGATGGCGGTCGAAGCGCCCGGTCGCCGCCCAGAAGAGCGTCGAGAGGATCATCGGGAGCGCGACGACCGAGAGTCCGATGTGGCTCACGAGCACGAAGAAGTAGACCGGACGGATCCAGCCCTGGCCGGGAAAGCGCGTGTCGCCGTGGAATGCGTGGTAGACGACGTAGCTCGCGAGGAAGAGCGTCGAGAACGCGACCGCCGCGAGCATGGCGCGCTTGTGAGCCGCGCGCCGTCCGCGCCTGATGCTCCGCCAGCCGGTGAAGAGCGCGAGGGCGCTGCAGCTGTTGAAGAAGGCGTTCGCCGCGGGCAGCAGGTCGATCCATGGCGGCGCCGGTGCGCGCGTCGTCTTCAGGTAGATCAGCCAGACGAGAAAGCCCGTGATCGTCGCCGAGAGCGGCAGGATCAAGACCAGCGGACGGCGTTCGACGAGGGCCGTGTTCATGGCGCCCGCGTTCAGACGTGCTTCAGGACTTCCTCGGCGAGCCGCTGCTGGGTGCGCGAATCGATGCTGCCGCCGAAGAGCACCTGCGACACGTCCCAGTCGCGGACGCGGCGTTTGAGCTCGGCGACGCACTCCTCCGGGGTGCCGACCAGCGCCATCGGCGAGCGCATCATGCCTTCGGGCGTCAAGTTGAACATTGGCGCCATCCCCTCGACCGTGGCGCGCGTCGCGGCGGGCGAGTCGGTGAGGATCGTCGTGAAGATCATGTTGCTGATGCGGATCTTCTTGCCGTCGCGGCCGTGGCGCGCGGCCTCGTCGCGCAGGAACTTCACCTTGGAGGTGAAGGCGTCGTCGGTGAGCTTGGCGACGTTCTCGAGCTTGATGTACCCGGGCTTCCCGGCGTCGGCGATGATGTTCACGACGTCGGCGTGCTTGGCGGCGACCCGCAGCAGGCCCCTGCCGCCGCCCCCGAGGAGGATCGGCGGCGTCGGCTGCTGCACGGTCTTCGGGAACAGGATGCAGCCGTCGAGCCGGTAGAACTCCCCGGCGAAGTCCGTTTCCTCCTTCGACCAGAGCGAGCGCATGCAGGTGAGCGCCTCGTCGAGCATGCGGATGCGGGTCGTGATGTCCGGATACGGCATGCCCGTCATCCTGAACTCGCGCTCGGTCCAGCCGGTGCCGAGCCCCGCGACGATGCGCCCTCCGCTCAACTGGTCGAGCGAGGCGAGGCTCTGCGCCGTGATGGCGGGGTGGCGGAAGAGGTTGCAGAGCACGAGGTGGCCGACCCGCGCCTTCTTCGTCGCCTCGGCGATGACGGCGATCATGATCATCGGGTCGTAGGAAAGGTTCTTCGGGTCGAAGCTCTTCTCGGGCCCCTCCATCACGATGTGGTCGGGCACCGTGACCACGGTATAGCCCTGCCCCTCCGCCGCTTGCGCGCGGTCGCGGAGTTGGGAGAAGTCGAGGTTCGCGAGCTGGACGCCGTATTCCATGGGATCTCCTTCGAGGCTCGATCGTGGACGGGTTATGGCACGGCGGGTCGTTGAGGCAAGGCGGCGTCGGCGGCTATCTTCGGCGCGTCCGATTCCGGTCACGAAAGGAGATCCCCATGACCGTTGACCGTTCCGCTTTCCGCCGCGCCATCGAGCGCCACAGCCTCGAGGACCTGATCGCGCTTTTCCGCGAGGACGCCGTTCTCCACAGCCCGATCACCTTCCAGCCGTTCGAAGGCAAGGCCGCCGCTCGGCGCCTCCTCGGCATCATCTTCGAGGTGTTCGAGGATTTCCGGTATACCGACGAGCTCGATGCCGCCGACGGGAAGACGAAGGTGCTCGTCTTCCGGACGCGCGTGAAGGGCCGCGACGTCGAGGGCATCGACCTCGTCCGCTTCGACGAGGCCGGCATGGTGCGCGATCTGACCGTCATGGTGCGGCCGCGCTCGGGCATGGAGCGGCTTCTCGCCGAGGTGCAGCCCCGGCTCATGGCCGCCCTCGCGGCGGACGCGGCGGGCTGACCGCTGCGGGCGCGAGGGGGCCGCGCTTTTCCCCCTGCCCGACCTCCGCTAAGGTCCGCCGATGCTCATGAGGTCCACATCGTTCGCGGGCGTCGTCGCGCTCGCGCTCGCCGCCGTCACGGCGGCCGGGGCGCGCGCCGAGACGCTCAACCGCATCGTCGCTACGATCGACGGCGAGCCCATCACCCAGGTCGAGCTCGAGCGCTACGCGGAGGTCGTCAAGAAGCGGCCGGGCGGCGATCAGGTCACCGACCAGAAGGTGATCCTCGACGAGCTGATCCTCGACAAGATCATCCAGAAGCAGGTCGAGATCCTCGGCCTCAAGGCGAGCGACCAGCAGATCGACAACTACATCGAGTCCATCCGGGCCCGGAACAACCTGACCGAGGAGCAGCTGCTCGAGGCGCTCAAGCAGCAGGGCATGACCTGGGACCAGTACCGCGCGCAGGTGCGCTCCGACATCGAGCGCGCGAACCTCATCAATCGCGAGATCCGCACCAAGGTGAACGTATCGCCCGAGGAGGTCGAGCGCTACTACAAGGCGCACCTCGACGAGTACGGCGCGTCGCAGAACGTGACCGCGCGGCTGATCTCCTTCACGGTTCCGCGCGACGCGAGCGACGAGGACAAGGCGGCGATCCGCGCCAAGGCCGAGGAGGTGCAGAAGCGCGCGGCGGACGGCGGCAATTTCGCGAAGCTCGCCAAGGAGTATTCGCAGGGGCCGGCGGCGGAGGAGGGCGGCGACATCGGCGAGGTCGTGCCCGACGAGATGCAGCCGGAGTTCGCCAAGGCGGCGAAGAAGCTCGCGCCGGGTGAGGTGAGCCCGCTCATCGTCACACCCGATGGCTTCCACATCCTCAAGATCGAGAAGGCGTCCGGCGAGATGCATCGCCCGCTCTCCGAGGTCGGCGATGAGATCAAGGAGAAGCTCTACAAGGAGGCGATGGAGTCGCGGTACGACCGCTGGCTGAACCAGGACCTCCGGTCGCGTCATCACGTCGAGACGTTTCTTTGACGCGACCCCTCGGGATCACGCTCGGTGATCCGGCCGGCATCGGTCCCGAGGTGACCGTGAAGGCGCTCGCCGAGCCCCGGCTCGGTCGCGTGCCGGCCGTGGTGCTCGGCGACGTCGAGCTGCTCCGCGAGACGGCGCGCCGCCTGCGCGCGCGGGTCGCGGTGACGCCCCTCGCGGAGGAGGCCCTCGTCGCCGGCGCGCTGCCGCCGCGCCTGCGCGCGGGCCGGCGCGTCGTGCCGGTCGTGCCGATCGCCGCGCTCGGCGCGGCGGCGCGACGCCCCGGCAAGCCATCCGTCGCGGGCGGCCGCGCCGCGTATCGCTGCATCGAGGCGGCGGCGCGCCTGGCGGGGTCGGGGGCGATCGCCGGGATCGTGACGGCGCCCATCAACAAGGAGTGGGTGAACCGGGCGGGATTGCCGATCAGCGGCCACACCGAGCTCCTGAAGGAGCTCACGGGCGCGGCCGCCGTCCGCATGATGCTCGCCGGGCGCCGACTCCGTGTCATTTTGGTGACCATGCACGTGGCGCTCGGACGCGTGCCCCGCGCGCTCTCGATCGACGCCGTCGCGCGCACGATCACGATAGGCGCCGCCCACCTGCGCCGGTATCATCGCCTCGCGCGGCCGCGCCTCGCGGTCGCGGGCCTGAACCCCCACGCCGGGGAGGGCGGGCTCTTCGGAAACGAGGAGGATCGCATCATCGCGCCGGCGATCGCGCAGGCGCGGCGGAGCGGTATCGACGCGAGCGGTCCGTACCCGGCCGACTCGCTGTTCTTCCAGGCGGTGGACGGCAAGAGATTCGACGCGGTGATCGCGATGTACCACGACCAGGGCTTGATCCCTCTGAAGCTCCTCCACTTCCACGACGGGGTGAACGTCACCCTCGGGTTGCCGGTCATCCGCACCTCGCCCGACCACGGCACCGCCTACGACATCGCGGGCGCCGGCACGGCCGACGCCGGCAGCATGCTCGCGGCGATCGCGCTCGCGCACGCCATGAGCCGCGCGGGCGCGCCGCGGCTGTGACGAAGGAGACCGCGAACGGTGAAGCCGAGCCATAATTCCGCCATCTTCCGCGAGTACGACATCCGCGGCATCGCCGACGTCGACTACGATGCAGCGTTCGCGCGCCTACTCGGCCGCGCCTACGCGACGTACGTCGCCGACCAGGGCGTGCGCCGGGTGAGCGTCGGCCGCGACGCGCGGCTCACGTCGAACGAGTACGCCGACGCGCTGAAGGACGGGCTCCGCGCGGGCGGGATCGACGTCGTCGACCTCGGGATGACGCCGACACCGCTCGTCTACTACTCGCTCCACCACTGCGACGTCGACGGCGGCATCCAGGTGACCGGCAGCCACAACCCCTCCGATCACAACGGCTTCAAGATCTGCGTCGGCAAGGTGTCGATCTACGGCGAGGCGATCCAGGAGCTCCGCCGTATCATCGAGTCGGGAACCTTCCGCGACGCGCCGCGCGGCGGAGAAGAGCGCTACGCGATCATCCCGCCGTACCAGGAGGAGCTGATCGCGCAGTTCGGGACGTTGCCGCGCCGGCTCAAGGTGGTCGTCGACTCGGGCAACGGCGCCGCCGGCCCGGTCGCGCCGCGCATCGTGTCGGCGATCGGCTGCGACGTGCGCGACCTCTTCTCCGAGCCCGACGGCCGCTTCCCGAACCACCATCCGGATCCGACGGTCGAAGAGAACATGGAGATCCTGATCGACACCGTGAAGAAGGACGGCGCCGACCTCGGGATCGCCTTCGACGGCGACGCCGACCGGGTCGGCCTCGTCGACCAGCACGGCCGCATCCTCTGGGGCGACGAGATGCTGGTGCTCTTCGCGCGCGACATCCTGGCCGCGCGCCCGGGCGCGGCGATCGTCTCCGAGGTGAAGTGCTCGCAGCGCCTCTACGACGACATCGCGAAGCACGGCGGCAAGGGCATCATGTGGAAGGCCGGCCACTCGCTCCTGAAGGCCAAGATGCGCGAGACCAAGGCCGCCCTCGGCGGCGAGATGAGCGGGCACATCTTCTTCGCCGACCGGTACTACGGCTACGACGACGCGATCTACGCCGCGTGCCGCATGCTGGAGGTGGTCGCGAAGGCGGGGAAGCCGCTCGCCGAGCTGCTCGCCGACCTGCCGCCCGCCGTCAGCACGCCGGAGATCCGCGTCGACTGCCCGGACGCGCTCAAGTTCGACATCGCCGCGCGCGCCAAGGATCGCTTCCGCGCCGCCGGCTACGACTTGATCGACATCGACGGCGTGCGCGTGAAGTTCGCCGACGGTTGGGGTCTGATCCGGGCCTCGAACACCCAACCGATCCTGGTCATGCGCTTCGAGGCGACGGACGCGGCGAAGCTCGTCGAGTACCGCGGGATCGTCGAGAAGGTCGTCGACGAGGTGAAGCGCGAGGTCGGCGCCGCCTGAGCGGGGTCAGGGCGGCAGCAGGTCGGCTGCCGAGAGTCGGATGCCGTTCGGCAGCAGGACTTCGTCGCCGGTCTTCAGGGTCCGCTCGCGGCAGTAACCGGCAGTCGTCGGATCCGGGTCTGTGAGCACATGCAGCACCCCGCGCTCTCGCCCACGAGCGCGAGCCTTGCGACGCGAACCTCCGCTCAGCAGCTCCGCCGCCGCCATTCCTCCGGGGTGAAGGTCTGGAGGGAGAGCGCGTGCACGCGGCGCTCGCGGAGGTCGCCGAGGGCCGCGTACACGGCGCGATGGCGCTCCACGGTCCCGAGCCCCGCGAAGCGCGGGCTCACGACGATCGCGTCGTAGTGGCCGCCTTCGAGCGCCCCCGCGTGCCCGCGGTGGCGGGCGCTCTGGTCCTGCACCTCGACGTGCTCCGCCGCGAGCGCGATACGGAGATCCTCGGCCAAGCGTTCACTCGTCTTCATGGCGTCACTTCGTCGCGCCGGGCGGCGAAACGCAAGCGCACGTAGTCGGCGGTCCACGCGCCGGCGGCGTCGGCGAGCGTCGGGCGCAGCGCGTCCCGTACTGCGGCGAGGAACGCGGGCCGGTCGGCCGCGGGCACCGCGACGAGGAAGCTCTCGGCGAAGGTCTCGAGCCACCCGACGACGTCGCCCGGCAGCGGGGTCGGGCGCGGGAAGAGGGCGATCGACTCGACGCGGAAGCCGTGACGGGCGAGCCGTGCCGCGTAGTCGTCGGCGGTCGGGAAGAACCAGGGATCGTAGGCGGCCGCGTCGAGTCCCCGCGCGGCGAGCGCCCGCGCGAGCGCCGACCGGATCATCGCGACGCACCCGTGTCCGCCCATCTCCGCGACGAAGCGCCCGCCCGGCTTGAGGGCGCGGCGCACGCCGGCGATCACGGCATCCGGCCGACGCATCCAGTGCAGCGCCGCGTTGGAGAAGACCGCGTCGAACTCGCCCGCGAAGCGCAGGCGCTCGCCGTCCGCGACCTCGCACGCGAGGCCGCGCGCGCGGGCGCCCGCGACCTGCGCGGGGCTCGCGTCGACGCCGACGACGTCGCAGCCCAGGGCGGCGAGCTTCTCGGTAAGTACGCCGTCGCCGCACCCGAGGTCGAGGATGCGCTCGCCCGGCCGTGGCGCCAGCAGGTCGACGACCGGCATGCCGAGGTCGCTCACGAAGCGCGCGTGCTTCTCGTATCGCTCCGGGCTCCAGGTCTGCGGGGCGATCATACGGCCTCCCGCGCGGCGTCGTCCGTCGCGGTGGCCGCGCCGGCGAGCTTGGTGAGGCGCGCGCTCGACGCCGCGACGATGCGGCCAGCGCGGCGGCTCCGTCGGTAGGCGGCGAGCACCGCGCGCAGCGAGGCCGTGATGAGGTTGGGGTCGCGTCCGACGCCGAACGCCGTCGCGGTGTTCCCGACGGCGACTTCGACGTACGCGACCGCGGTGGCCGCGGCGCCGGCACCGAGGGCGTGCTCGTGGTAGTCGACCACGCGGACGTCGGCGCCGGTCGCGTCGCGGAGCGCGCGGGTGAACGCGTCGATCGGCCCGTTGCCGTGGGCCGCGATCCGGCGTCGCACCCCGTCGACGGTGACCACCGCCTCGATGCCGCAGTCCCCCGAGGGCCGAGCCGCCAGGCCGTGCTCGGCGACGGCGTCTGCGGCGTCGTCCAGGTACTCGGCTTCGAAGGCGCGGAAGATCGCCTCGGGCGCGAGCTCGGTGCCGCTCTCTTCCGTCAGGCGCTGGATGATCGCGCTGAACTCGACCTGCAGCGCCCGCGGCAGCGCGAGCCCGTAGTCGCGCTCCAGGAGATACGCGACCCCGCCCTTCCCGGACTGGCTGTTGACGCGGATCACGGCTTCGTAGCTGCGGCCGACGTCGGCG
>JADLHM010000010.1 GCA_020848745.1 Deltaproteobacteria bacterium
CGGGGTCGGAGTCGCCGTGCGGGTCGCGGTCGTCGTGGCCGACGCGACCGGCGTCGCGGTGGCTGACACGGTCGCGGTCGGAACCGGGGTTGCGGTCGGCGACACGGTCACGGTCGCGGTTGCCGTGCCGGTCGGGGTCGGAGTCGCCGTGCGGGTCGCGGTCGTCGTGGCCGACGCGACCGGCGTCGCGGTGGCTGATACGGTCGCGGTCGGAACCGGGGTTGCGGTCGGCGACACGGTCACGGTCGCGGTCGTCGTGGCGGTCGGGGTCGGAGTCGCCGTGCGGGTCGCGGTCGTCGTGGCCGACGCGACCGGCGTCGCGGTGGCTGACACGGTCGCCGTGGCCGTGGTCGTGGCGGTCCTGGTGGCCGTAGGGATCGGCGGCGCGGTCCGCTGCGGAGTCGGCGTCGGAGTGACGCAGAGAAGCTGATTGCAGGCGGCGTTGCAGCACGCTCCGTCGGCGGCGGCGCCCTTGTCGCAGACCTCGCCCGTTTGACGGATGCCGTCACCGCAGACGGGACAGTTCGGGTATGGGCCGGTTGCGACCACGCTGTCCACTCGCGGCGGGTTGAACACCGTGCCGCCGGCGAGCACCGGGTTCGCTCCGGCCGGGTGGATGGTCGTGTTCGTCCCGCCCGGTCCGGCGAGGTACTGCGAGTTGCTGCCGAGCTGCATCGCGCGCTTCGAGATCAGGTCGATGCTCGCACCCCCGTTGATCCCGTTCAGGGTGCCGGCGGTGCCGTCCATCTTCACGTTCGAGGCCACGGAGAGCGCGCAGGCCGCGAGAGAGATCGACTGCCGCGAGGAACTTCCGATGCCGCCGCTGGCGTCGAGGTTCTTCTGGACGGACAGCGTCCCGGCGTTCCCGGCGTCGGAAGCAATGCCGGCGGCGAACGCCATGAACCCGCCGTCGCCGGTCGCGCTCAGGGCGTCGGCGGTGAGAAGCCCGTTCAACACCACGGCGCGGCCGGCCTCGCCGTAGATCTCGCCCCCGGCGTCGTAGCCGCTCGCGTTGATCGCCGCTGTGATCGTGAGGTCGCGTCCCGCCGACGCGTCGAAGGTGCCGCCGTCGCCGCCGGCGTTGCCGCCGTTCATCGAGACGATCCCGGTGACCTGGATGTCGCCCTCGTCCGGCCCGAGCGTGAAGTATCCGGTGTCGCCCGAGTCGAGCGATACGGTCCCGCCGGAGCCGTCGAAGTTGGTGCCCGCGTCGACCCGGATCACCATGCCGGCCCCGGTGAAGCGGATGTCGCCGAGGGCCAGGACGCCGACCTCGCCGCCGTCGCCGGCGAACTGATCGGTCGTGCTGCCGCGCAGCACGAACGACGCGCTCGTCACCAGGGTGTCCCCGCCCGGAACGACGCCGCCGATCTCGTCCACGCCGCTCGTGATGTCGATCATGCCTCCGAAGCCGGCGCCGACACTGCTATCGGCGTTGATCGTTCCGTTGTTGATGACGACGTCGTCGCCGGCCAGGATCGCCATCTCGCCGCCGTCGCCGCCGCCGCCGCTCACGTCGACGCTGCGGTTCACGGTGACGGTCCGCGCCGCCGTGATGTCGAGCGTGCCGCCCGTCCCTTGATTCGCGCCGGCCAGCACGACGTCGCCGTTGATGGTCACGTTGCCGGCGTTCGAGATGATCTCGAGTTCGCCGCCGTCGGTGTAGAGCATGCCGAGATCGGGGAACGAGCTCACGCCGCGACCCGTCACGGAAGATCCCGACTCGAGCGTCACGTTCCCGGCTCCGACCAGCCGGACCGTTCCGGCGCTGTCGCCGGTGACGTCGATCTGGCCATCGATGCTGACGACGCCCGAGCCCGTGAGCGACACGAGCCCGCCCTGCACGATGAACCCGTTCGGCTGTACGAAATCGCCGCGGGCATTCAGCTTGCCGGTCGAGGTGACCGTGATGTTCCCCGCGTTCACTACGCGGATGAACCCGAGGCCCGTCATCTGGAAGTTCTTCTCGAAGCTGACCGCCCGCCCGCCGAGGTCGAACTCGCAGCCCCCGGCAGTCACCTCGATCGCCGTGGTCACCCGCACGAGCGCCGCCGTGCAGCTGCCGGAAGCGCAGAGCACGTTGGTGGTGTTGACGACGGCGTCGGCGCCGCAGGTGCGCGAGACCGCCCCGGCTTCGCTCGCGACGGCGAGGCACGCCAGGATGGTGAGAATCCGGAGACGGCGGTGAGCGGCGGTGGCGAGCACTCTGATCCGATGAAGGAGAGGGGCGACCCGAATCCGTGAAGCTCCTAGCGGTGCGGCACGCGCATGGTCAAGGCACGAGGCCGCGAAACGAAAACGGCCGACGGCCCCATGGCGCCGTCGGCCGTCCCGAAGGAATGGAGGGGAAGCGCCCTCCCCGGAGTCAGGGGGTGGGGACGAGATTCACGTAGAGCGACAGGAACTCGCCCGAGCGCGTCACCTCGAGCCCGGAGAGGCTCAGGCCGAAGAACTCGGGGAGCGGGAAGCTGCCGAGGCCGCCGGCGAGCGACGGAACGAGGGTCGCGATCAACGGCGGCAGGACGTCCTGCTCGAGTGCGGCTTCGTTCACGCCGAGCGGATTCAGCAGCACCGCCACCGTGATGTCGCTCGTGGCCGGCGTCGAAAGGTTGAACTGCAATCCGCCGCCTGCGAAGGCGAAGTTCATGCCGAGCTTCGCGTCGACGGCGCCGCGCAGCACCTCGAGGTTGCTGCCGTCGTTCTGCACGATCGAGACGAGGAGATGCGCGAACTTGAGCGTGGCGAGCTCACCCGACGGACCCGCCTGCGCGAGCACGATGGGGGCGAGCGTCGGCTTGACGTCGATGCGGAACGGCGTCGCCGGGGGATAGGCGGCGAACTCCGGCATGATGATCGAGAGCACCTGCGCCGTGAGCGGCACGACGCCGGTGCCGAGATCGAGGCTGCTGATGCTCGTCACCAGGAGACCGCACTCGGTCTGCGCCTTGAGGAGCTGGTTGAAGCCCTCACTGGAGATCGCGATCGCGAGCCCGTACGGCACGTTGCCGATCGGCGTGTTGGTCGGGAAGCTCGGCGTGCCTTCGCTGACCGCGAGCGACGCGGTGAGGTTCGGGGCGCCGGCGGGCGGCTGGCATTGGCCGGGTCCCGTGCCGATCGAGGAGGTGAACTCGCCGTCCGAGATGAAGCTGATGCCGTTGACGTCCTCGTTCACCGCGTTCAGCGGCGCCTCGAAGTTGACGCTGAGCGCCTGGCCGACCGGACCGGCGATCGTGATGCCGGCGAGCGCCGCCTCGATGGCGTCGCCGATCGGACCGTCTTGCGGGCCGCTCCCATCGGGATCCTCCAGGTAGCCCTTCATGGCATCGACGGTGAGCTGCTCGAGGTCCGGCAGGAAGGCTTGGATGATGGAACCGACCACTGGGAGATCGCACGTCCCTCCGTAGCTCGCGGTGAACGCGGTGAAGCTCACGCCGAGGGCGCCCTGCTGGTTCACGTCGATGTTGGCGGGATCGGCTGCCAGCGGCGACATCGTATAGTCGCCGGTGAACGTCGCGGAGTTCGCGTGGATGGCGATGTCGCAGCTCGGAACGAGCCCGGAGCCGGTCAGGTACACGTTCACGCGGATGTCGTTCACGGTGATCACCGTGCGCACGAAATTGGCCATCGAGTCCGCCGCGAACGCGAAGCTCTGGAAGGAGGGGGACGGATCGCGGACCGTGACCGTCGCGCGGCCGAGACACCCGAGGATGCCGCCGTCGACGAAGCACTCGTCGTTGATGAGCACGGTGCCGACCGGCACGAGCGCGCCGAGGTCGAGGCCGGAGCCCGCGAGGTCGGCCATGAGCGGCTCGACGGTGTTGAGGCCCGTGTCGGTGACGCGGAGCCCCACGCTCGAAGGTGAGTTGGCGCCGTCCGCGATCGACGCGCCGCGGATCACCACCACCCGGGCGTTCGCCGCGCTCCCGTTCACGGTGTCCACCACGTGGGCGCGGATCGGGTTGAAGACGCTGGCTGCGCTGAGCGAGACCGACGTCGTGAAGGACCCGTCGCCCGCGACCGTGACCGGCGCGCCGTTCACGGTGAGGGAAGCCTGGGCGGGCGGAAGGTTCACCACCTGACCGGTCACGGTCACCGACGAGGCGGTCGTGAAGATGCCGTGCGCGGGCGACGTGATGGTCACGCTGAACGGCGTGCAGACGCTCGGCGCGCCGGTGCAGACGTAGCCCGGTTCGATGCCGCATACGGCGTTGCACCCGTCGCCGAGGGCCGTGTTGTCGTCGTCGCAGACCTCGGCGCCGCGGAGGAGCCCGTCGCCGCAGATGGGGTCGCACCCGCTCGGCTCGCCGTCGCAGGTCCAGCCGGCTTCGATCGTGCAGGTCGCGCCGCAGCCGTCGCCCGGGAGGACGTCGCCGTCGTCGCAGACCTCGGTGCCGCTGATGAGACCGTTGCCGCAGACCGCCGTGCAGACGCTCGGTTCTCCGACGCAGAGGTAGCCGTCCTCGGCGGTGCATACCGAGCTGCAGCCGTCACCGGAGCCGAGGTTGTGGTCGTCGCAGCCCTCGCTGCCCCGGAGGAGGCCGTCGCCGCACACCGTGTTGCAGCCGCTCGGCTGGCCGGCGCAGAGCCAGCCGCCCTCGATGGTGCAGCCGGCGCTGCACCCGTCCCCGGGATCGAGACCGCCGTCGTCGCAGGCTTCACCGGGCTTGATCAGGCCGTCGCCGCAGACGGTGGTGCAGAGGCTCGGCTCGCCGGTGCAGAGCCATCCCGCCTCGGGCGTGCACGTGGCGTTGCAGCCATCGCCGCCGCCGAGGTCGCCGTCGTCGCAGAGCTCGCCGCCGCGGAGCAGGCCGTCGCCGCAGATCGGCGAGCAGCCGGTCGGCTCGGCCCCGTTGCAGGTCCATCCGGTTTCGATGCTGCAGGTCGCGCTGCACCCGTCGCCGGGGAGGAGCCCGCCGTCGTCGCAGACCTCGCCACTGCGCCTGAGGCCATCGCCGCAGATCGCGGAGCACACGCTCGGCTCGCCGGGACAGCTGTAGCCGGCCTCGACCTGGCAGGCGGCGTTGCACCCGTCGCCGGAAGTGGTGTTGTCGTCGTCGCAGGCCTCGCCGCCGCTCACGATGCCGTCGCCGCAGACGGGCGCGCACGTGCTCGGCGCGCCGCCGCAGGTCCAGCCGCTCTCGACCTCGCAGCCAGGGCTGCAGCCGTCGCCGGGGATCTGGTTGCCGTCGTCGCATCCCTCGTCGGTCTCGACGTCGGCGTCGCCGCACTCCGGCGGCTCGGCGCAGCTCTCGTTGCCGTCGTTGCCATCGTCGAAGAGGTCGCAGTCGCGCGCGAGCCCGTCGACGTCGTTCAGGAGCGTGCAGATCCGGCAGCGCACGCGCTCATCGGCGCACGCCGCGATCCCGGCGGACGTGGACGCCGCGCAGCCCGGGAAGGCCTGGGCAAGCGGCACGCCGCGGCCGGCGCACGCCGACTCGATCTTCGCGGCCGGCACGGTCACACACGTCTTCGTCATCTTGCCACCGGTCGGGTCGGGCTGGATGACGCCGGTGCCGAGGCAGGCCGCCTGCAGCTCGACGGCGTCGGTCACGAAGCCGCGTTTCAGCCCTTCCTTCTTGCACTTGTTGAAGGAATTGATGCGGAAGTCCTCGCACTTCGCCGCCGCCTTGAGGAGCGCCGTCTGGCAGGCCATCACGTTCGAGTCGGTCGCGAGCACCGGGTCCGGCGTGGCGCCGAAGAGATCCTGGAGGAGCGCCTGGCTCATCTCGACGGCGCGCGCTCCGTGGAGGTTGATGCTCGGCGGGCCGAAGACGGGCGGGAGCCCGCCACACTTGTTGTCGGCCGAGATCAGCGCGCCGAGCGTTGCCTTCTGGACCGCCGGCCCGGCGGCGATGCACTGCGCGACCGTCTGGATGCCGAGGAGTCCGCCCGCCTTCTTCGCGACGCACGCCCGCAGCTCTTTCGAGGCCGCGAGCGTCACCTTGCGCATGCCCTTGTTGATGGCGTTGACGCAGGCGCCGGTGTCGCTCGCATGCTGTGCCGCCGCGAGCGTGGGAAACGATAGCGCGAGCGCCGCCAGCGCCAGCCAGAGCTTCGAGGGGGTAGTCGTCACAAAACGCCTCCTACGTGCTGCCTCCCGGCACCGCACCGTCAGTGACACGTGATCTCGAGAGTGACCGCCGCGTCGTAGTACTCCGGCGCGCCCGGGAACTGGGCAATGTCGATGACCGGTAGCGCTCCGACGAGCTTCAAGCCGTTGAGACTATTGGCCCCGGCGACGATCTGGTTGCAAGCACGCGGCGCGCCGGTCACCTGGGTGATGCAGCTCGCACAGCCCGACCCTGCGTGGTCGAGCAGGCTGTCCGCCACGTTGTTGGCATCGTACACCGTTCCGCGCGCGACGCCCGTCGTGAAGAACGCGCTCAGCGTCGCCGGCTGGCTGTAGGTGTCGTCGGCCGTGCACTGGATCCCGTCGACACCGACGTCGCTCACGAGACGGAGTGTCAGCAGCTCGTTGAGCCGCACGTCACCGTTGTCGAACGCGCCGCTCTCCGCGAACTCCGTCGGGCTGTTGCACGTCCCGGCATGCGGCGAGTTCGGGTTGCAGGTCGAGCCCGGTCCTTCCAGGCACGCAGCGTCGACGGCGCCGGAGGGGTCCGTCCGCGTGTCGTCGCACCCGGGATCCTGCGGCAGCCCGCCGTTCCCGCCGGGAGCGGTATTCGTGTTGTGATCGGCCCGGGCCTGGTAGTCGAGGTTCGGATCGCCGCCGTTGCAGTCGATCTTGCCCGTGCCGTCGATACCGGCGCTCTCGACGCAGATGCGCACGTGGTTGCCGGCCAGATTGATGTCGATCGGGTTGAAGACCATCGAGCTCGCGGGGACGGTGAGCTGACGCGCGCCGCTTCCGTCCTGGCCGCTCAGCTGGATCGTTTGCGAGCCGCTGAGACCACCCGGGCCTGTCGCGGTCTGGATGCGGAGGTTGCCGAGGGGGGTGCCCTTCAGCTGGAGCGAGAGCTTGCTGTCGCTGGAGGCGAAGGTACACGTACGCGAGATCGGCGTCCCGGTCGGGGTCGGGGTCGGGGTACGGGTCGGAGTCGGCGTCCGGGTCACCGTCGGCGTCGCGGTGACCCCCACGGTGAAGGTCGGCGTCGCCGTCGGCGTGAGCGTCGGGGTCGGGGTCGGCGCGGTCGAGGTCGGCGTCACGGTCGCCGTCGCGTTGCTCGTGAAGGTCGGCGTCGGCGTCGGCCCCGAGGGGTTCAGCTGGGCCGCGATGCAGAGCTCGAACGGCTTCTTCACGTCGAGTGCTTCGCTGCCGAACTGGTTGGCGGTGTAGGCGCGGATAGGCGTGAAGGTCGTCTGCAGCTTCACGGAGTAGCAAAGAAGATGCTCCGAGTGCAGCTCCGCGCCGGGTTCCTCGTCCGCCTTGTTGGTCGGGACGCAGAGCTTGCGCGGTTTCATCACGTTCACGGAGAGCGGGCCGAACTGGTCGTGGACGACCGTAGCGAGGCGCGGCACGAACTTGGGCGTCTTCGGGGAGGTGCGGATCTTGTAGCAGGTGAAGTGGTCGGTCACGGGGCCGCTCAACGCGCTCGGCGGCGAGCTGAGGCTCTTCGCGCTCGGCACCAGCAGCCGCTCGGGCTTGAGAAGGTCGATCGTGAGTTCACCCCAGACATCGGCGGTCGTCTGATTGAGCAGCTTGGCGAACTTGCCGGTCCCGGGTACGCGCTTGATCTGGTAGCTCTCGAGGTGCTCGGTGTGCGTCGGGGCGCTCGGGTCGCTCCCGTCGACATTCGCCGGGTTGCAGAGGTCGGTCGGCTTCGTGACCGAGAACAGCCACTCGCCGAAACGATCCGACATGACGAGGAAGGGAATGGGCAGAAACTTTGCCGTACCCGCCGCCGTCTTCGACTGGTAGCACTGGAAATGGTCGAGTGGCGGAGGGCTTTGAGCCCCCGCTTCGGATACGAGACTGCTCGTCGTCGCGCGGGGAGGGATTCCTCGATCGAGTCCGAGCGCTCCGGCCGCCAGCGCGAGGCCGATTCCGAGAAAACGGGCCACGGCGGTCGTCTTCATTTCAATCGGCCTTGTCGCTGAACTTGCTCGGCGATTGCGTCGTCGGCGGGCCGCTGTAGACGGCCTCCCAGCAGAGTCCGTCACCGTTCTGGATCTGCACGGTGAGGGGCTGCCCGAGGGTCGTGAGATCGGGCATGGCGAGCGCCGTGCCGCGCGCCGTGAACTGGATCTGGGCCTTCGCGAGCGCGCCCTCCTTCAGCTTCAACTGATAGCCTCCGTCCGGCGTCAGCTCCTTATCCTTGTACTGGAAACCCTTGGAGCCGCTCGCCTTCCAGCACGGCTTCCCGGCGCAGGTTCCGCCGGCCGGGTTGGTGATCTCGAAGCGCAGGCCCGACGGATCGTAGATGCACACCTGGTAGTTGGTGCCGGCGAGCGGCGCGCCCCACTCGGCGAGGGTGGTGCGCTCGCCCTTCAGCCACTTCCACTTGATGGTGTCTTTCACGCCACCCTTCTTGGCGAGCTGGATCGACGCCTTCCCGGGCACGAAGGGCCGTCGGCATCCGGAGAGCGGCCCCGTGGTGCATCCGAGCCCGGGCTCGACCTGGCACGTCGCCGAGCACCCGTCACCGGCGTCGAGGTTCGCGTCGTCGCATTGCTCGCCGCAGCCGCCCTGCAGCGTGCCGTCGCCGCAGAGCTGCGAATCGCCGGTGCAGACACCGGCCAGGCAGACGTCGTCGAGCGTACAGGCATTGCCGTCGCTGCAGGTCGTCCCGTCGTTCTCGAGCGCGTCGGCGGGACAGGCGATGTCGCCGCCGGTGCAGGTCTCCTCGATGTCGCAGTCGCCGGCGTCCGGCCGGCAGACCGTGGAGGCCGGCGCGACGGCGTCGGCAGGACAATCGGCGGCGGCGCCGGTGCAGCTCTCCGCCGCGTCACAGACATCGGCCGCGGCCCGGCACTCGACGCTGCTCGGTTGGAAGGCATCCGTCGGGCAGTCGTCAGCAACGCCGTCGCAGATCTCTTCGGTGTCGCAGACGCCGGCCACCGCGCGGCAGGACGCCGTACTCTTCGTGTCGGGCGGACAGAAAATGCCGAAACCGTCGCAGGTCTCCGCGAGGTCGCAGACGCCGTTCGCCGGACGACACACCGTGGTGTTGGGGGCGAGCTGGTCGGCGGGACAGGCGTCGCCGACGCCGTCGCACGACTCGGCGACGTCGCAGAAGCCGCCGGCGGGCCGGCAGACGCTCGAGCTCTTCGAGTCGCCGGGGCAGGTGGCGCTCGATCCGGTGCAGGTCTCCTCCACGTCGCACACGCCGGCCGCCGAGCGGCAGACCGTGGCGCTCGACTGGAAGACGTCGGCGGGGCACGCCGCGCCGGAGCCGGTGCAGCTCTCGGCGACGTCGCAGACCCCCGCCGTCGAACGACAGACCACCGAGCTCGAGGCAAAGCCGTCTCCCGGACACGTCGGGCTCGAACCGGTGCAGTTCTCCGCGACGTCGCACGGACCGCCCGCGGCGCGGCACACGGTCGCGCTGTTGAGGAATCCGTCCGGCGGACACGCCGCCGCCGCGCCGGTGCAATTCTCGGCGGCGTCGCAGACACCGCCCGCCGCCGCCCGACACACCACCGAGCTCGGCTGGAAGGCATTGCCGGGACACGTGGCGGAGCTCCCGGTACAGTTCTCGGCCACGTCGCAGACGCCGCCCGCGGCGCGGCACTGGGTCCCCGCGCTCGTGAAGTGGCAGGTCGAGTTGCAGCAGGCGCTGCCGCTGATCGCGACGTCGCATTGCTCGCCCTGCGCGCTGTCGACGGCGCCGTTGCCGCAGAGGCTCGTCAGCGTGACGGTCACGAAGTGGCCGTCGCTCGCCTGGGTGCGGCTCGGGCTCCCGGGGTAGCCGCAGGCGTCGCAGCCGCTCGTCGAACCGGCGCCCTCGCCGAGCCGGACCGCGGCCTCGCAGGAGTTGCTGCGCGTCGTCCCGCTCCACGTGAAGGTCAGGCTGTGCGCCTGGGAGGTGCCGTTGCTGACGTCGTCGATGCGCGCCGTCGCGGTCTGGTTGAAGGGGCCGCTCACGTCGGAGCCGCCGTTCGGGACGGAGCCGGGATCGGCGAGATTCAGCGAGCCCGAGGTGAGCGTCCCGCCGCTCTGCGAGCCGGCGACGCCGCTGATGTCGGCCGCGCCATCGCAGCCCGAAACGTCGTTCCGGCGGTTCATGTCGCCGGTCCGCTGGGTATCGACCGTCAGGTAGTACGCGCCCGGCGCCGTGACGTTGAACGAGAGATTGTGCTGGGCCGTGCCGTTGGTGTCGCGCGTGGTCCAGATGCCGACGTCCGCGTTCAGGTTCCACGCGAAGCGGGTCTTGAACTGGGTCCCGTTGTTGATCTGGACCGCGACCGACGAGTTCCGCGACCCGTCGCCGCTATTGGAGTTCGCCGTCGATCCGGCGGTGCTCGCGGATCCGCCCGAGATGGATTGGGCCTGGACGCTCCCGAGGCCGAAGCTCGACGTAACGAGGGTCGCGAGTACGGTGACGAGCGTCTTCCTGATTGCGGTCATGCGACGGATCCTCCGTGGCGGGCTCGGGCCCCCCGCGTTGTGTTGGGATTCTTGGGTAATGAAGCCGAGGCGCTCGGCGATTCGGCACGGCACTGCGTCCGCGGATCGCGATGCGGAAAGATCCCGCGGTCGCGAACGCAGAGCCCCCTTACGCGGGAAACGTCGCTTTCGTCAAGCAAAATCGCATGGAAGCCGCGTGTTCGGCGGCCGTCCGGCGCACCGATCGCAGGCGTTCCGCGGAGCCCGGGTGGCGCACGTGCTACAGCGGCTCCGCCTCACGCACCTGCACCTCGCGATCGGGCGAACGCTGGCGTGCCGGTGCCGCGCCCGCTAAGGAAGCGGCCCCATGCCGGCACCCATTCGCAAGGTCCTGGTCGCGAATCGCGGCGAGATCGCGCGGCGCGTCCTGCGCACCGTGCGCGCGATGGGTCTCGCGAGCGTCGCGGTCTACTCCGACGCCGACGCGGGGGCGCCGCACGTCGCCGAAGCCGACGAGGCCGTGCGCATCGGACCGGCGCCGAGCCGCGAGTCGTATCTGGCGATCGACCGCATCCTCGAGGCGGCGCGCGCGACGGGCGCCGACGCCATCCACCCCGGCTACGGGTTCCTCTCGGAGAATGCCGAGTTCGCGGCGCGGGTGGCCGAGGCCGGGCGGGTGTTCGTCGGCCCCCCCGTCGAGGCGATCCGCCGCATGGGCAGCAAGATCGCGGCGAAGGAGATCATGGCCGCCGCCGGGGTTCCGGTGGTTCCCGGAGCATCGCTCGCCGAACTCCCTCTCAAGGAGAGCCTCGCCGCCGCGCGTGGCATCGGATTCCCGATTCTGATCAAGGCGTCCGCGGGCGGCGGCGGGAAGGGCATGCGGATCGTCCGCGAGGAAGCGGCTTTCACCGACGCGATCGCCACCGCCCGCCGCGAGGCCGAGAACGCCTTCGGCGACGGCACGCTGCTGATCGAGCGCTACTTCGACGCGCCCCGCCACGTCGAGATCCAGATCTTCGGCGACCCGCACGGCAACGTCGTCCATCTCGGCGAGCGCGAGTGCTCGATCCAACGCCGCTATCAGAAGATCATCGAGGAGGCGCCGTCGCCCGCGGTGGATACCGAGCTCCGCACCCGCATGGGAGAGGCCGCGGTCGCCGCCGCGCGCGCGATCGGCTACGTCGGCGCGGGTACGGTCGAGTTCATCCTCGACCAGGAGGGCGCGTTCTACTTCCTCGAGGTCAACACGCGGCTCCAGGTGGAGCACCCGGTCACCGAGGCCGTCACGGGCCTCGACCTGGTGCGCTGGCAGATCCTGGTCGCGGCGGGCGCCCCGTTGCCGTTGGTGCAAGCGGACGTCGGGCTGCGCGGTCATGCCATCGAGGCCCGTCTCTACGCCGAGGATCCCGCGGGCGACTTCCTCCCGGCGACCGGCGCCGTCGCGCTCTGGCAGCCGCTCGACCTCCCCGGCGTACGCTACGACAGCGGCGTCGAGTCGGGGAGCGAGGTCGGCGTCCACTACGATCCGCTGCTCGCGAAGATCATCGCCCACGCGCCGACCCGCGCTGAGGCAACCCGCCTCCTGCGGCGGGCGCTCGCCGGGCTCGGCGTCGGGCCGATCACCACCAACCGCGATTTCCTCCTCGCCGTGCTCGACCACGAGGCGTTCGGAGTCGGGGCGCTGCACACGCATTTCATCGAGCAACACCTCCCGCCCGCGGCGCGGCGTACGCCGCGGACGCCGGCGCACGATCGGATCCACGCGATCGCGGCGGCGCTCTGGGAGCACGCCCGCCGGCGGCGTGCGGGAGGGCCGCTGCCGGAGAGCCTGCCGTCCGGATGGCGCAACAGCCGCTGGCGCGCGCAGGACGCCGCCTACCTCGTCGGCGGCGAGCCGGTGGAAGTCCGGTACGTCGCGGAGCCCGGCGACCGCTTCGTGCTCGAGGGCGATCCGCCCGCGAGCGCGTTGGTACACGCGGTCGACGGGCGCGGCATCGCGGTCGAGATCGACGGCGTCCGGCGCCGGTTCGCGGTGGTCGCCTGCGATGACGCGCTCGTGGTCCACGGTCCCCTCGGCACTGCGGCGCTCGTCCCGGTTCCGCGCTTCCCGCCGGCCGAGCGCGAGGACCTCGCCGGCGGTTGTCTCGCGCCGATGACGGGCATCATCCGCGAGGTGAGGGTGAGCGAAGGCGACGAGGTGGAAAAGGGGACCGTGCTCCTGGTCCTCGAAGCCATGAAGATGGAGCACCAGATGATCGCCCGCGATGTCGGCGTCGTGAAGCAGGTGCGCGTCGAGGTGGGCCAGATGGTCGATCCGGACGAGGTGCTCGTCGTCGTGGAGCCCCGCGAGTCGTAGCGCGGGCGCAACCGTCGAGAACCGTTGAGTCGTAACGGGCGGGTGGCCCGATGTTTCGGTGCGCGCGAAAACGATTACGCCGCGGCCATGCGGGTGCGGGCCAGCGCTTCGGCGACGAGGATGCCCACTTTCGACTCGATCCCGAACGACGTGTGGGTGCCGCCGTGCCATTCGATGCGGGGGCGGTCCCAATGCTCCCAGAGAGCGCGGATCTGGCCCGTCGGGACGATGCGATCGGCGACGCCGCCAAAGATGAACAGGCGGTCGCTCGCCACGCGCGGCGCGAGCGCCAGCGGCGACACGAGACGCAGGAGGCGCCCGACCTCGTCGAACGAGATGCCGAAGCGCTCGACGAATCCGCGAACGAAGGGCGGAACGTGCCGCTCCACCAGTCCCATGACGTCGACCATCGGCATTCCCGCGATGACGCACGCGAGGTCGTCCTCGAGGCCCGCCGTGAGCGCCGCGACGCCGCCGCCGAGCGAAAGGCCGTAGAGCCCGACCGGCATACCGTCGCGGGCGCGGAGCCACGCGAGCAGCCGGCGGAGGTCCCACACGGCCTGAGCCTTCAGGTGCACGAGGTCGAGGATCTCGCCCGAGAAGAGGCCCTCGCCGCTCCGCCATCCGCTCGCGCGCGGGCCGTGCAGGGGCAGGACGGGCAACGCCAGGTTCACGCCGAGCGTTTCGTGCAGCCAGCGCGGACTGAACTGGAAGAAGCCCGTGAGCGGTGAGCCCGTGCGATAGCCGTGCAGGCACACCAGCCAGGGGCGCGGCGGGCCGGGATGCTGCAGGAGCCAGACGTGCCCGGTGCGATTCGCGGTGCGGTCGTGCCAGCGGTCGCCGCCCGGCTCGCCCGCGCGGGGCTCGAACTCGCTCGCGAAGGTCAGGTGGCGATACGTTCGTCCGAAGCTCGAGGCGTCTGCGAGCGCGCGCGGCTCGAGGGCGGGCGGCCGCGCGTGGTAGCTCCTCGGATCGGCGAGCCATCCGGCCTCGTCGAAGAACGCGAGCGCATCGCCGATCTCGGCGCGCAGACGCTCGCGATCGGCCCCCTTCACGAAGCGCGCGAGGAGCACCTCGCTCATGAAGAAGATCTCGTCCACGATGACCTTCGCGGCAACGAGCGGCGAGCGCCCGATGCCCGGCAGGTCGGGGGCCATCTCCCCGCAGGGGGCGGGCGGCAGGAGCCAGCGGGTGGCAAGGACGCTCGGCGCGAGCAGGGCGCGCACGGCAACTTCGAGGGCAAGAGCGGTGGCGTCGTGGATCATCGATCCTCTCCGGACGAGCTCTAGGCTACCACGCGGACACGCCGCCGTATGCGCGTCGTCGTACGACGCGAGCGGATGATCGCGAGGCATGGGAGTGAATGCCGTTCATGGGCGACTCCCCGGGGGGTGCGATCCTTTACGCCGGTCCGCGCGCGGTTGTAAAGCTCGCAAGCACGACGCCATCGCACCCGCCAGCGAGGAGGACATGTGACGACGACGATGACGCGGTACGAGCTGCGAGAGGGCGCGGCCTGGATCGTCCTCGACTCTCCGGAGAACCGCAACGCCCTTTCGGCCCCGCTCGTCGCCGAGGTCGGGGCCCACCTGCAAACGGCCTTTGCCGACCCCGCGGCGCGCGCGATCGTGCTGACGGGCACCGGATCGGCCTTCTGCGCCGGGGCCGACCTCAAGAACCGCGGCGACGCGGTAGCCCCGGGGAGCGGAGCGACGAACCCTTTCGTCGGGATCCTACGGGCGATGTGGGACGGCCCGAAGCCGGTGATCGTGGCCGCGAACGGCCACGCGTTCGGCGGCGGCGTCGGCCTCGTGGCCGCGGCCGACATCGCGATCGCCGTGGACTCCGCGACCCTGAGCTTCAGCGAGGTCCGGGTCGGCGTCGTTCCGGCGATGATCTCGGTGGTGGTGCTTCCGAAGCTCGGCGTGCACCAGGCGATGCGCCTCTTCCTGACCGGCGCGCGTTTCTCGGCGGCGGAGGCGCGCGACTACGGGCTCGTGCATCGGGTCGTGCCGGCGGGCGGCCTCACCGCGGCGGTGCAGGCCGAAGTCGACGCGATCGCCCTCGGCGGGCCGAACGCCGTCAGGGAAGCGAAGCGGCTGATCCGCACCGTGAGCCGGCTCTCGATGGACGAGGGCTTTGCGTACGCCGAGGCCAAGATCGCCGAGCTCTTCGCGTCGCCCGAGGCGGCGGAGGGGATGACGGCGTTCGCGACCAAGCGCAAGCCGAGCTGGGCGAGCTGACACCGGTGTGGAAGAGCGGAATCCGTCGGGATAGGACGTTGCGATGACCGACATCCTGCGCATCGCGAATTGCAGCGGCTTCTACGGCGACCGCCTGAGCGCGGCTCGCGAGATGGTCGAGGGCGGACCGATCGACGTCCTGACCGGCGACTACCTCGCCGAGCTGACGTTGATGATCCTGCTGAAGGACAAGTTGAAGGACGGATCGCTCGGCTACGCGCGCACCTTCCTCCGCCAGCTCGAGGAGATCGCGGTCGCGTGCAAGGAGCGCGGCATCAAGATCGTCGTGAACGCCGGCGGCCTGAACCCGGCCGGCTGCGCGGAAGCGGCGCGCGCGCTCTACCAGAAGCTCGGCGTCCACGCGGTCGTCGCCCACCTCGAAGGCGACGACATCCTGTCGAAGCTCGACGCGCTGCAAGCGGGCGGCGAGAAGCTCACGCACCTCGACCAGGGTCTGCCGCTCGCCGAGCTGAAGGCGCCGGTGCTGTCCGCGAATGCGTACCTCGGCGGCTGGGGCATCGCGGCCGCCCTCGAGCGCGGGGCCGACCTCGTGATCTGTCCGCGCGTCACCGACGCCGCGCTCACGCTCGGACCGGCGGCGTGGAAGCACGGCTGGAGCCGCGACGACTGGGACCGGCTCGCGGCGGGCGTCGTCGCGGGCCACATCATCGAATGCGGCGCGCAGACGACCGGCGGCAACTACGCCTTCTTCAAGGAGGTGCCCGACCTCGCGCACCCCGGGTTCCCGATCGCCGAGATGCGCGCCGACGGCAGCTTCGTGATCACCAAGCATCCCGGAACGGGCGGGCTCGTCTCGGTGGGCACCGTCACGGCGCAGCTGCTCTACGAGATCGGCGGGCCGCTCTATCCGAACCCCGACGTGACCGCGCGCTTCGACACGATCCGCCTCGCGCAGGAAGGCCCGGACCGCGTGCTCGTGCACGGCATCAAGGGCGAGCCGCCCCCGCCGACGACGAAGGTCTGCGTCAACTACTTCGGCGGCTACAAGAACAGCATGACCTTCGTGCTCGCCGGCCTCGACATCGAGGAGAAGGCCAGGCTCGCGGAAAACACGCTCTGGACCCTCGTCGGCGGACGCGAGCGCTTCGCGGAGACGCGCGCGACGCTGCGGCGCGGCGACCGTCCGGACCCGGGCACCAACGAGGAAGCCTTCGCCTACCTCACCATCAGCGTGAAGGACCCCGATGCGGCCAAGGTCGGCCGCGCGTTCTCCGGAAAGGTCGTCGAGATGGCGCTCGCGAGCTATCCCGGGTTCTTCATGACGAGCCCGCCGATCGACGCATCGCAGATCGGCGTCTACTGGCCGACGCTCGTGCCGTCGGCGGCGGTCGAGCAGCGGCTCGTAATCGGCGGGACGTCGATCCCGGTTCCGCACGTCGATCCGCCTGCGACGTTCGCGAAGCCGACGGCGCCGGCGATCGCGCTTCCCCCCGCGCCGGCGGGCCCGACGCGCGACGTGCCGCTCGGCGCGGTCTGCGGCGCGCGCTCGGGCGACAAGGGTGGCAACGGCAACGTCGGCGTCTGGGTGCGGACGCCCGCGGCGTACCGCTGGCTCGCGGACTATCTCACCGTCGGCCGCCTGCGCGAGCTGTTGAGCGAGGCGCGGACGCTCGAGGTGGACCGCTTCGACTTCCCGAACCTCCTCGCGCTCAACTTCGTGCTCAAAGGGTTCCTCGGCGACGGTGTCGCGGCTTCCCTCCGCAGCGATCCGCAAGCGAAGAGTCTCGGCGAGTACCTGCGCGCCAAGGTCGTACCGATCCCGGTCGCGCTCCTCGGCTGAGGTCGCGTCACACGGCTGACCCGGAGCTTTTTGCCGGGTCGTTTCGTCCCCCCGGCGGCGCGCGCGCCCGGCGCGGAGCGCCGCGGCCGCGGGCATGGAACCTGCTCTCCTTCGATGCGGGGAGGCGGGAACGATGCCGGGCGGAGGTTGGCGGATCCTGGTCGGCGTCGCGGTGCTCGCGGGCATGCCCGCGCTCGCGACGCGGGCCGGCGCAGCGGCCCCGGTCTTCGGGCCGGCCGCGCCGATCGTCGCCGACGCCGCGACCGACGCCGGCAACGATACGGCGCCGCGCATCGTGACCGACGGGCACGGCGCGTGGGTCACGCTCTGGGCGGCGACCCGCGGCGCAGGCGGCATGCTCGGCGCCGACTCCGACGTGCTGGCGGCGCGCTCGCGCGACCTCGGCATTTCGTGGAGCCTGCCGGTCGCGGTGAACGTGGACGCCGCGACCGACGGCGAGTTCGACTTCGCGCCCGCGCTCGCCACCGACGGACGGGGCCTCTGGATGGCCGTCTGGGTCGCGACCAACAGCCTCGACACGGACCTCTTCACGGCGCGCTCGACCGACGACGGGCAGAGTTGGAGCGCGAAGCAGCCGCTCCACATCGACGCCGGGAGCGACGCGGCCAACGACGACCACCCGCAGATCGTGACCGATGGCCTCGGCACCTGGGTCGTCGTGTGGGACGCCAACGAGCGCACCGGCAGCGACCGCGACGTCTTCGTCGCGCGCTCCGTCGACGGGGGCTTCACCTGGAGCCCGCCGGCGCCCGTCGGCGCCAACGCGGCGACCGATCGGGGCGGCGACCAGCGGCCGCAACTCGCCACCGACGGCCATGGACGCTGGGTCGTCGTCTGGGCTTCGAGCGACACGCTCGGCGGCACCAAAGGGAACGACTTCGACGTCCTCACCGCCCGCTCGACCGACGGCGCCGCGACCTGGAGCCCGCCGGCGCTCCTGAACGGCAACGCGGCGGGCGACCGGGGCCTCGATGATCGGCCGCAGATCGCGACCGACGGCGCGGGAACGTGGGTCGCGGCGTGGGTTTCCGACGAGGACCTCGCCGGTGCGCTCGGCTCCGACCTCGACGTGCTGACGGCGCGCTCGACCGACGGCGGCATCACGTGGGGCGCGCCCGCCGCGCTCAACGCCAACGCCGCCATCGACGCCGGGGAGGACGGCGCCCCCGCGCTCGCGACCGACGGCGGAACGTGGGTGGCGGTCTGGGAGTCGACCGACACGCTCGGCGGCACCCTCGGCGGCGACTACGATGTGCTGGTGGCGCACTCGATCGACGGCGGCGCGCACTGGTCGGCGCCGCGGGCGCTCGATCCCGACGCCGGGGGCGACACGCGGCGCGACGTGGCGCCGCAGCTCGCCGCGGCCGACGGGGTCTGGAACGCGGTCTGGTCGATGAGCGCGGGCGCATTCGGGGCGGACGCGGACGTCGTACGGGCGGGCGGACGCGAGCGCTGCGGCGACGGCGTCGTCGATCCGGGCGAGCAGTGCGACGACGGCAACGTCCACGGCGGCGACGGGTGTCCCGCGAGCTGCGAGTTCCCGCCGCTGGTTGCGACGCCGACGCCGGCCGCGACACCGGATGCCGGCGCTACGACCGGCGGCGGCGAGGCCACGCCCACCGCGGCGGGAAGCGGAACTCCCGGGCCGGCGCCGAGCGACGGTGCAAGCCCGACGCCGACGGGCAGTCCCGCCGGGACGGATACGCCGAGCCCGAGCGCGGGCGAGGCGGCGACTCCGGCGCCGAGCGCAAGCGGTCAAGCCGCGCCGACGAGCACGGGAAGCGCGGGCAGCACGCCGTCCGGCGATCCGTCCGAGACCCCGACCCCCGCTCCGACGCCGACGGCGACGGCGAGCACCGCTCCGGGAGGCGGCGGAGGTCCGACCAGCGGCGCGACGCCCCGTCCCGCGCCGACCTTCGCGGGCAGCCTGGCGGGCGCGCCGCGCGCGAAGGCCGCGGTCGGATGTCAGCGCGCCCTCTTCAAGGCCGGCGTACAGCTCGTCGGGGCCCGACTCGGCAACCTCGGAAGCTGCGGCCGCGCCGTCCACCGCTGCGTGCAGACCAAGCCCGGCGACGCCGGCTGCCTCGCCAAGGCGGCCACGCGCTGCCGGAGCGCGCTCGGAGCCCTCGCGTCCGCCGACCGCAAGCAGTCCGCGGCGGCCCGCAAGCGTTGCGGAGGAACCGTGCCCCTCGCCGACGTGCTGGCGCCGGCCGGTCTCGGCTACGGCGGCGCCGCCTGCGGCGCGGAGGCCGCCTCGCTCGACGATCTCCTCGCCTGCGTCGTCGGGAGCCATGCCTGCGCGAGCGCCGGCATCTTCGAGATCCTGCAACCGCGCGCGAAGGAGCTGCTGCGCCTTCCGGGCATGAACGCGTCGACGCTCGACAGCGTCGTCTGTCTCCCCGACCACGGCGGCGACGGCGCGGCCGTCGGCGATCCCGGCGGAGAGGGGAAGGCGCTCGACGCCTGCACCGCCGCGGTCGTACGGGCGGGGACGACGTTCGCGAAGAAACGCCTCGCGCGCCTCGCGAAATGCGTCGACGGGGTCTTCACCTGCGTCCAGATCGCTCCCGACGACGGCGCCTGTCTCGCGAAGGCGCGTACGAAGTGCGACCAGGGCGCGGCGGCGAGCAGCGCCGAGGAACGCGCCCTCACGCGCGCCGTGACGCAGCGTTGCGGCGAGTCGCTGATCCCGTACGCCACCCTGCGGGCGGCGCGCGCCGCGAACCTCGACGCGCTCGACGCCACGTGTGCCGCCGTCGACGTTCCGTCGCTCGCGTCGCTCGCCGACTACCAGCAATGCGTCCTGCGGACCGGCGCCTGTCGCGTCGAGGCGCTCCTCGCCGCGCAGGCGCCGCGCGCCGACGAGCTGCTCGCGATGGTGGGGCACTCCCTCGCGAGCTCCGGCTGCCCGCCGCGCTGACCTCCGGCCGGCTCCGTACCGCCGCGGCGCGGGAGGCGGATCACCTCGCGGCGCGCGCGGCTCGCGTTCTCGCCGGGAGTTGCTACTCTCGCCCCTCATGCCGACCGATCGCGCCGCGGGCGCCGCCGCGTGAGCCTCGCGCGCCCCGTTACCCACGTCGTCTTCGACATGGACGGCGTGCTGCTCGACACCGAGCGGTTCTACACCGAGGTGACCCAGGCGATCGTCGGCCGGTTCGGGAAGCGCTTCGACTGGTCGATCAAGGGCAACATGATCGGCCGTCCCGCCATCGACTCCGCCCGATACCTCGTGCGGACGCTGGCGCTCCCCATGGCTCCCGAAGCGTACCTCCGCGAGCGCGAGGCGATGCTGGAGCGCTTGTTCCCCGACGCCCGGCCGATGCCGGGCGCGCTCGAACTCACCGCGGCGCTCGCCGCGCGCGGCGTGCCCCAGGCGGTCGCGACGAGCTCGAACACGCGGCTCTTCGCACTGAAGACCCTCCGCCACGGCGAGTGGTTCCGGCGGGTGTTCTCCGCGGTGGTCCTCGGCGACGATCCGCGGGTCGGGCGCGGCAAGCCCGCGCCCGACATCTTCCTCGTCGCGGCCCGCGAGCTTGGCGCCGATCCCGCCGCCTGCCTCGTCGTCGAGGACGCCCCCGCGGGCGTCGCCGCCGCGCACGCCGCCGGCATGCAGGTCCTCGTGGTGCCCGATCCGGGAATGGACCGCGAGCGCTATCGCGACGCCGAGCTCGTCGTCGAGTCGCTCGCCGACGTCACGCCCGCGATGCTCGGCCTCTGACCGGCGTTCCTCGCTCGATGCCGACGCGCGCGACGGGTCGCGCGCCGCGTGCGGGTCGCGGTCAGCCGCGCAGGAGCACGTCGCACACGAGTCGAACGCGTTTCACCACGCGGCCGAACGCGTTCTCCTGGATGTTCCGCCGCAGCATCACGAGAGCCTTGCGCTGCAACCGGTACCGGTCGAAGAAGGGCGGCTTCGGCGCCGGCTTGGCGCCGGCGCGCGCCGCGGCCTCCACCGGCGCGAAGACGCTCGCGCGCGGGAAGCCCCAGGTCTCGAGGTCTCCGTCGGGAATCGCGCCCACCATGTCGCGGACGATCGCGAGCTTCGCGGGATCGCCGGCCAGCTCGTGTGCCCACTTCTCGACCGAATCCGTGACGGGCCGGGAGTGCCGCTGCACGCCGAGCGGGTCGCCGAGGCCCTTCGACTCGTGCTCGTGCTTGCCGTAGTCGATCGCCCCGGCCTCGAACGGAACGCCGAGGAACTCGAAGACCCTCCGCATCTCGGCTTCCGGATCCTGCACCAGGGCTTCGTAGCCGACGCGCACGAACGGTACCGTCCGGTCTCGAATGAAGCGCGCCATCGCCGGGACGTAGCGGTTCAGGACCGGGTTGAACTTGCGCGCCGCCACGTAGTCGCCGTCGAAGAAGGAGTTGGCGTAGGAGCTCCAGATCGCCGCGGGGTGCCGCGTCAGCACCACGTAGCGTGCCCGCGGGTAGAGCTTGGCGATGAACGGCAGGACCAGCGCGTTGGCGGGCGTCTTGTCCAGGAAGAACCGCTTGCCCTTGCCGCGCGCCGCCAGCATCCGGCCGTACAGCACGTCGGTGTAGGCGCGACACGCGTCGAGGTAGTCGGCCTCGCCGCCCGGTAGGTCGCCCACGAACTCGCGCACCGACTGCTGCGCCTGCAGGTGATCGAAGGGCGCCTGATCGACGGTGTCGTAGAAGCCGAGGTGGGCGAGGGGCGTCAACAGGTGCGGCTCCGCCCGGCTGTAGATCGCCGAGTGCGAGCTCAGCATGCGCATGAGCAGCGTCGAGCCCGAGCGCGGCGGCCCGATCACGAAGATCAGCGCGGACTGCATGTCGGCGGGGACGGGGGAGCTCACGGGGACCAGATCTCCGGTACGGCCGCGTGATTGTAGCGGGGCGCGCCGCGCCCGGTAAGGCGGGAACTCAGTTGCCCCGGACGCGCAGCTCGACGGCGGCCACCTCGTCGAGATCGATCAGGACGTCGTAGAACTCCTTGCCGGCGATCTGCGTGAGGAGCACGGTCTCGCCCCCGACGGTCCCGAGCTTGCCGCGGTACGACTTGCCGTTCGCGAGGACGATCTCGACGTCGCGGCCCGCGCCGAGCTTGCCGAGCGCCGCGCCGATGTCGCCCGCGGCCGACAGTCCGGGCTTGCCGTCTTCGGCATACGCCATGGCGCCTGCACCGACGGCGAGCGCCGCCGCGAGCACCGCCGTTCGCATGAACCGCATCGTCCGAGTGGTCGTCATGATCGCTCCTCCGCCGGGCGTCGTACGGCCGCGTCTTCTACGCAGGGGCGTCCACGGGGTCAACCACGGACCCCGCGGGCCTCCGTGCCGGCACGCGCGCCGTCGTCACGAGCGCGACGGCCACCACCACGATCGCCGAGCCGACGAGGATCGCCGGCGTGATCGGCTCGTCGAGGAGCCACCACCCGAGCAGCAGCGCGATCACCGGGTTCACGTAGGCGTAGGTCGCCGCCTGAGCCGCCGGCACGTTCGCGAGCAGCCAGACGTAGGCGGTGAAACCGATCCACGATCCGACGACGACCAGGTACGCGATCGCGGCGAGCCCGGCGGCATCCAAGCGCGCCGCGAAGACGCCGCCGGTCGCGGTGCCGATTGCGAGGAACATGACGCCCGCGAAGAGCATCTCCCACGCCGTCACCGTCACCGGATCGGCGCGGATGCCGGCGTGGCGGGCGTAGATCGAGCCGCACGACCAGGAGAACGACGCGACCAGGAGCGCGAACGTCCCGGCGAAGTCGCCGCCGGCGCTCGGACGCGCCAGCACGGCGACCCCGGCGAAGCCGAGCAGGATGCCGGCGACGGCGGCCGCGGGGAGGCGCTCGCGCGCCGGCGGCAGCGCCGCGAGCCCGGCCATCCAGATCGGCACGGTGGCGACGACGAGCGCCGCGAGGCCGGAGGGTACCGATTGCTCCGCCCACACCACCAGACCGTTGCCGCCGATCAGCATGGCGAACGCGATGAGCGCGATGGCGCGCTTCTCGCGGCGGCTCGTCGGCGCCAGGCGACCGGCGGCCGCAAGCGCCGCGAGCATCGCGCCTCCCGCCACGAGGAACCGCAGCCCCGCGAGCACCGTCGGCGGCAGGTGGCCGACGCCGACGCGGATCGCGAGGTAGGTCGAGCCCCAGGCCACGTAGACCGCCGCGAGAGCGAGGGCGACGAGACGGCGGGGCGGAGCGGACGACATCGGGCCGACGAGCGTGCGGCGCGCGCGCCGCTCAGTCAATCGCGCCACGCGGCGCGGCCGCTTCGGGCGTCGTGGGACGCGTTGCGCTTCGCCCGCGGCTCCGGCACGGCTGGGCGCATGCAGGCCGAACACGAAGCGTGGATGGCACGCGCGCTCGCCGAGGCGGCGCGCGCCGGCGCGGCGGGCGAGGTCCCCATCGGCGCCGTCGTGGTGCGGGAGGGGCGCCTTCTCGGCGCGGGGGGCAACGCCCCGATCACGACGACGGATCCGACCGCGCACGCCGAGGTCGTCGCGCTCCGCGCCGCCGCGCGCGCCGCCGGCAACTACCGCTTGCCGGGCGCGGTCCTGTACGCGACCGTCGAGCCGTGCGCGATGTGCGTCGGGGCGGCACTGCACGCCCGCATCGCGACGATCGTCTTCGGCTGCCCCGACCCGAAGGGAGGCGCGGCGGGCTCGGTCGTCGATCTGACGCAGGACCCGCGGTTGAACCACCGCATCGTCGTGGTGACGGGGGTCGCCGAGGAGGCGTGCCGTCACCTGCTCCGGGAGTTCTTTTCCGCGCGCCGCTAGGATCCGGCCCGTTCGCTGCTACCGATCCACGCGCGCCGTATGCTAGACGGGTGGTCGGAAGGGGGAGGGTATGGCCGCACGTTCGATCGGCTCGGGAACGATCAGCTTCGGACTGGTGTCGATTCCCGTACGCCTGTACGTCGCGACGAGCTCCGAATCGCTCTCGTTCAACATGCTCCACCAGCCCTGTCGGAGCCGCATCAAGCAGCAGCTCTTCTGTCCCACCTGCGAGCGCGTCGTCGAGCGTCGCGAGATCGTGAAAGGCTACCAGTTCTCGAAAGACCAGTACGTCCTCTTCACCGACGAGGAGCTGAAAGCGCTCGAAGCGGCGGCCAATCGCTCGATCGACATCCAGGAGTTCGTCCCGCTCGCGAAGGTCGATCCCCTCTACTTCGAGAACGCGCACTACCTCGGCCCCGAGACGGGCGCCGAGAAGGCCTACCGTCTCCTGGCGCAGTCCATGCGCGACACCGGCAAAGGCGCGGTCGCGCAATGGACGAGCCACGGCAAGGAGCATCTCGTGCTCATCCGGGCGCTCGACGCCGGCCTCGTGATGCACGCGCTCTACTACGCCGACGAGGTGCGCGGCCTCGCGGAGATCACCGACGCCGTCGGGGCGGCCCCGGCGCGTCCCGCCGAGGTCGACCTCGCGCGCAAGCTCATCGAGCAGCTCTCCAACGACGCGTTCCGCCCCGAAACCTACCACGACGCCCATCGCGGCCGCGTGCAGGCGCTTGTCGAGCAGAAGATCGCCGGCCGGGAGGTCGCGGAGGCACCCGGCGCCGCCGCGCCGCGGGCGCGGGTCATCGATCTCATGGACGCCTTGAAGGAGAGTCTCGCGCGCGGACGGGCGCCGAGGAGTCGTGCCGCCGCGAGCAAGGGCGAGCACGGCGCCAAGCCCCCGACCGCGCGCCGACCGACCGCCGCCGCTCGCGCCGCCGAGAGCGGCGCGGCGGCGAAGCGCGCCCGCAAAAAATCGGGGTGAACGCTCCCGCGACGCAACGGCCGCCGCATTTCGACACCGCGCAGGCGGCGCGTATCCTCGGCGTCACGCCGCGCCGGCTGCGGCAATGCGTCGGGGCGGGACTCCTCGAGCCGCCGCGCGATCCGCGCGGGCGCATGCGGTTCGGCTTCGTCGATCTCGTCGTGCTGCGCACGATGCGCGGGCTCATGGCCAAGGGTGTGCCCGTGCCGCAGATCGCGCGCGTGCTCGGCTCGCTCCGCCGCCAGATCGGCGACCGGGCGCTCACCGAGCTCACGATCTACGCCGACGGCCGGCGCGTCGTCGCGTGGGACGGCCGCAGCCGGTGGCAACCGGACTCGGGGCAGTTCCTCTTCAACTTCGACGTCGCCCGCGTCGTGCGCGGCGCGAATCGCGTGGCGGCGCTCGCGCCGCGCCGTCGCGACAAGTCGGACGCGCCGCCCGAGCCGCCGAACGCGAGCGCCGAGGAATGGTGCGACCTCGCGATGGAGCTCGAGCACGAATCTCCGATCGAGGCGCAGGCGGCCTACCGCCACGCCCTCGAGCGCGACCCGACGTCCATCATGGCGCACATCAACCTCGGATGCCTGCTGCATGCCGCCGGGCATCACGGCCCCGCCGAGCGTCACTACCGGAAGGCGTTGAAGCACGCCCCGGAGCACGCCCTCGCCTGGTACAACTTGGGCGTCCTGCTCGAGGACCGCCAGCGTCCCGACGAGGCGCTGCCCGCGTACGAGCGGGCGATCGCCGCCGACGCCGGGCTCGCCGACGCGCACTACAACGCGGCGCTCCTCTACGAGCGCGCCGGACGCAAGCAGGACGCCGTCCGCCACTTCGCGATCTACCGACGGCTCGAGCGGACGCGCTGACGCCCCCAACTCCTCGACCGTGAGTCCCGACCACCCCTTCCAGGAGGCGACACGATGAAAGAGGCCCGACCCTTCAGCGCGACCGAGGTCGCGATCGCCAAACCCGTCATCCGCGTCATGAGCCGCCTGAACACCTGGGCGTACCGGCTGAGCGGCGGACGGCTCTTCGGCAAGTGGATCCACGGCGAGCCGATCGCGCTCGTGACCGTGACCGGGCGGAAGACGGGCCGCGCCCTGACGGTGCCGCTCGTGTATCTCCGCGACGGGGACCGGTTGGTCCTCGTCGCGTCGAAGGGCGGAATGGACCAGCACCCGCTCTGGTACCTGAACATGCGCGCGCATCCCGACGTGGAGGTACAGATCGGGCAGGGGGTCCGCCGCATGCGCGCGCGCACCGCCGACGGCGCGGAGCGCGCCCACTACTGGCCGAAGCTCGTCGCCCTGAACCGGGACTTCGACCAGTACCAGGCGCGCGCCCGGCCGGCGCGCGAGATCCCGGTCGTCATCCTATCGCCGGCGTAGCCACGCGACCCGGGGATGCCGCGCGCCGCGTCCACACGGCGAGCATCGCGCCCTCGAGCGGCCTTGCCGCGGGCGTCCGGAGACTTGACAGTCTCGCTGATACAGGAGAACCAGGACGGGAGCGGGTTGCGGTCGCACGGAGAGGTGCGTGAGCCCGGTTGAAACGGCACGACTCGAAATCGTGTGAGGCGAAAGCTTCCGTGGGTTCGAATCCCACCCTCTCCGTTCTCTCGTTCCGGTCGTTGGCGGTGCGCATCGTCCTCGTGGCGGTGCGACGGTTGGAGAGGTGTCCGAGTGGCTGAAGGAGCACGCTTGGAAAGCGTGTGTAGGGTAACACCTACCGTGGGTTCGAATCCCACCCTCTCCGTTGTCTTCCCCGCGGGCCCGGCGGTCAGAGGTTGTGAAGAAATCCCCGGACCGAGCCGGGCGAAGAGCGCCGAGCAGCGCAAGGAGCAACCCGCAGGAATACCTGGAAGGTATTCCGAGGACGTGCGACGCCGCGATGCGACGGCGCTCTGAAGCCCGGCGACGGGAGGGGA
>JADLHM010000011.1 GCA_020848745.1 Deltaproteobacteria bacterium
GCTCCCGTTCCTCGAGGATCTGGACGATGCGAGCCGCGAGCTTGGCCTTCGCCAGGAGTTCCTCCGCGTTCTTGAGACCGAGATCCTTGAAGACGTTCCCGCTTCCAACCGAGACTGCAATCTTCTTAGCCATCAATCGTTCTCCTTTCGCGCTTGGTAGTCTGCTTCCGCTGCCCGAAGACGCGATCGGATCAGCGCGAGATCACCTTTCGACGTCTCAGCGCCGCGCCGCGACTTCTTCTGGAACGCGTGAAGCACGTACACGAATCCGCCCAGCTTCAGCGTGTAGACCGCCCGATACGTGTCGCCACGGAAATCCTCGATGATCTCGATGACACCCCCTCCACCGAAACCCCGAAGCGGCTTCGCATGAGGATGCTTGCCGCCGAGCTGCGCAAACCACAACGCGTAGCCGACACCCTTCTGCACCTCCGATGGAAAGGTCCGCAGGTCGCGCCGGCTGCTGCCGATCCAGATGATCGACGTGGGCGGTACCGATCCGGGCTTCTCCACCCGATGATGTATACCAATACTGGCATGAATGGTCGAGCCCGTGGTGTTCGGGTGGAGCGATACTTCACGACGGGCCACGACGGTCACCACCCGCACTCGCACGTTGACAGGTCAGGTCGGCCTTTTTCCGCGGGGCAGACGGTACCGACGACTCGTCAAGAAGCTCACGACTCCTCGACGGGACCGGGTCCCGTATTCGCCCCCCTTCGGGCTCTTTCGGGCCTTTTCGGGCCGTTTTGTGGAGGGCGACTCTTCGACCGTTACCGCTGCAACTATAGAAGGTTGCCGCGATTTCTCGACGTCGCCGTCATTGATCGGGTGGCCGTTCGATTCCCCCTGGGACCACTTTGTAAGCCTCGGACTGGTGGGGCGAACGCTGACGAGGGCCGTCTCGGGTCGATCGCACGAGGCTGCGCCGGGCGGCCGCGCTGCGCGCCCCTCGACTTGGCACGCAACCCGCCGCTGGCTTACTGTAAGACCCCACGATGCCGATACCACGACCGTTGCGGACGCTCCGCGTCGCCTTCTTCGTCACACTCACGCTCTCGCTGACGGCAAGCTGCGTCTACTACGAGCCCGCCCCGGTCCATCGCCCCGGCCCGAGCAAATTCGACCGCTCGTGGGACGCCGCGCAGGGCGCCGCCGCCGACCTCGGCGTCACGATCACCGGCGTCGACCGTGCCCGCGGCACGATCGTCGGCTACCGCGGCTCGTCCACCGTGACCGTCACGGTCTGGCAGCAAGCGGACGGCAGCGTGCGGGTCGGGTTCAACGTCAAAGCCCCGACCGGCCCCGACGCGGAGCTCGCCGATCATCTGTCGAACGCGTTCGATCGCCGGATGCAGTACTAGATGACGATCCACCCTGCGAGCACGAGATCCTGCGGCTCCGGGCAGCTCAGCCGACGGCGGCGACCACGAGGACGCCGGACGCCGCCGTCGGGTCAGCTCACGGCGTTATGCCGTTCGTACCGCCGCCGGCGGCAATCGTGACCGCTCCGCCAATCGGACTGTTGGTGAGGTCGATAGTGTCGTCGCCGTTGCCGGTCCTGATCTCTACTTTGCCCGCGACGTTCGATTGCGTGACCTCCACCAGGTTCTGACCCTCGCCGGCCGTGAACTTCACGTTCTTTGCGACTGCGACGGCGTCCAGGGTCAGCACGTCATCGCCGCTGCCGCTCGTGGCGCCGATGGACCCGCCAAAGCTGCTTCCGATTCTGAACGACAGCACGTTGAGGCCCTCGCCGAGCGAAGCTTTGACCGACCCGCTCACGTTCGATGCCAACACGGTGACGACGTCGTTGCCGCCGCCCCCGGTCACGTCGAGCTTGCCGCCGACGAGTTCGACAGCCACACGTCGGGGCCGGACGCCGTCAGCCGGAAGTGGACGATCCAGGTGACGGACCTCGGCCAGGCCGGCGTCCACTCGATCACCTCGACGAGCGCGGTGTTCACGCTCGATTTCGACGACGATGCGGACGTCGACGGGGCGATCATTCCGGCGAGCTTCTTCGAGGCTGCCCACGTCGCGCAGGTCGAGGTGGTCGATCGCTGGAACCGCCACAAGTTCGGGTTCGTCGAGTACTCCTTCCTCGAGCCCGGCGGCACGGAGGGCGCGCTCAAGCTCAAGTCGTTCGTGCTCGTGGGCGTCGACCAGGACGGGCTCGCCACGTTGAAGGCGACGGTCGAGAACACGTCCGACGACGCGCTCAGCGACGTCTACGTGATCGGCCGCGACACGGTCGGAGCGGTCTCCCCGAAATCGGCGCCGCAGCTCGTCGACCTCGAGGGCCACGCGACCGCCGAATTCACCGTTACGGTGCAGTTCGATCAGCGCGACGAGCTGACGATCGAGGCGAAGGCGTTCGGAACCTCCGAAAGCGGTCCGCTGAAGTCGAGGCCGAGCCTGAAACAGTTCGACCGCGACGGCAACGTGAAGGGGAAGACGGTCGTGTCGCAGGCGAGCCTTCCCGGCGACCACACGCTGCACGTCGACTCGAACGACGGCTTCGAGCCTGGCGACTACGTCGTCATCAATGTCGCGGGCGAGAACGTCGAAGCGCGCCCCGTCGAGGCGCTCGGCTCGCTGATCTTCAAAGCGCCGCTCACGAAGGCACACGCGGTCGGCGAAGAGATCTTCGTCTTCCCGAACACGGCGGCGACCGGCGATGTCAAACCACCGCACCTCGTCGTGACCTCGCCGGTCGAGGGCGCGGTCGTCTGTCAGGGCGCGCCCTACGCCGCGGCCTTCACGTGCAGCGACGGGGAGTCTTCCATCGACGGCTGCGGCGAAGGCATCGCGAATGGTCAGGCGCTCGACACGACCGCCGCCGGCGCGAAGGAGACGACGGTCCTCGCCTGGGACATCGTCGGCAACTTTACGGAGAAGACGATCGCGTGGACCGTCGTGCCCTGCGCGAGCGACATCGATCCGTTCCGCTGCTACCCGGCGAAGCCCGCGGCCGGCTCGCCGAAGTTCGCGCCGATTGCGGGGGTCCGCGTGAACGGCGCGTTCGACGACGTGCTCGTGAATCTCACCAAGCCGGCCGAGCTCTGTCTCCCCGCGGACACCAGCGCCGACGGCCTCGTCGATCCGGAAACCCATCTCGAGGCCTACGCGCTGAAGCTGCAGAAGGGCCAGCCGAAGCCGGCGCCGCGGACCGGCATCGCGGTGCTGTCGCAGGCCGGTGCGCTCGTCGTCGACACCGCCAAGGCCGGGCAGGTGCTGCTGCCGACCGCGGAAGACCCGTTCTCGTCTCCGAGCCTCAGCGTGAGCGAGGTCGATCGCTTCCTCTGTTACGCCGCGAAGCTCGCGAAGGGTCAGCCGAAGCTCTCGAAGATTCTCCAGCTCACGGTCGCCGACGGCTTCACCGCGCCGCCGAAGCGCGTCACGCTGAAGAAGATCGTCCGCCTCTGTACGCCGGTCGGCGCGAACGGCGGGCCGGCCAAGCACGACGCGCGGCTCCTCTGCTTCCAGGTCGCCCGGACGAAGGGCCGCTGCGCCGACGCCGCGCCCGTGAACGCCGCCGGCGGGTGCACGAAGGAAACGGACTGCGGTGGCACCAAGGGGACGACCGCCTTCTGCATGGCGCAGGCGAAGTTCGTGAAGAAGCCGGGCCGGCATGTCGCCAACGACCTCGACGCCGGCACGCTCGACGCGGCGAAGGAAGGCGTCCTGTGCCTGCCGGCGGTCGCAGGCCCGTAGAGCGCAGCTTTCCGACGGACCCACGGGGCCGCCTCCTCCGCCGTCGGTCGGCGTCCGCGTACTCCGGGCGCCCAGCACCGGCGCCTCGGGCGGCCGCAGCGGGCGGCAGCTCGTGCACCTGGCGCCAAGGGGCGTCGTAGCCGATAGTGACCGTCGTCGACACGATCGGGCCGCTGCGGCAAACGGCAGTAGAGAGACGAACGCCCGACTTCGAAGTGCGGGGAGTGCTGCCTATCTATCTACCTCAGCGCTTCGGCCCATGCGGGCTGACATAGCTGCCGACCTCGGTCTGGAAGGCGACATTCATCCGGTTCCAACCGTTGATCGCGATGATCGCGAGGGTCAGATCGACCAGCTGCTTCTCGTCGAAGTGGCGCCGCGCCTCGAGATACAGCTCGCCGGGCACCCCTCCCTCGGCGATCCGCGTGACCGCTTCGGTCCAGGCCAACGCCGCACGCTCGCGCTCGCTGTAGCACGGCGCCTCGCGCCAGGAGGACAGCAGGTACAGACGCTGCTCCGTCTCGCCGCGCGCTCGGGCGTCCTTGGTGTGCATGTCCAGGCACCAGGCACAGCCGTTGAGCTGGGAAGCGCGCGTCTTGATCAGCTCGAGCAGGGAGTCCTCCAACCCGCTCTGATGAACCTGCTGTTCGACGCCGAGCATCGCCTTGAACGCGCCGGGCGAGGCGACCTTGTAGTCTAGACGCTGGTGCATGGACTCCCGATACCGGAGTCCCGAGAGTCCCGCCAGTTCGTGGAGCGCGATCAGCGGAGCTCCGGAGCGGAGGCGTTACGCTGCGCCAAGGAAGTGCACGAGTGCGAGATGATCGGGGCGGACGGCGACAAGCGCCCCGAAGAGCTCCGGCCGGACGGCGTCACCAGCGAGGAATCCCTGGAGTTCCTCGCGGTGCAGCGGAAGACGGACGAGACGAAGAAGCGGCTGGTGAAGGCCCGCGCACAGCTCACCTTCGCACTCGATCAGATGACCGAAGAGGAGCGGCGCGAGCACGAGGCCTTCCACGCGGAGGTACGTGCGGAGACGCACGGCACGCTGGCGGATGACCGGCGACAAGGGGATGCGCGCGGCAGCGAACCCGGTTCCTGTCCAGTTGACCAATGTCTTGGTCAAGATATAGGTTCGACACCATGGGATCGGTCAACGTGTACGAGGCCAAGACTCACCTGTCGCGATTGCTCCGGCGCGTTCGTGGTGGCGAGGAGATTGTGATCGCCGCCGCCGGGCGGCCCGTGGCTCGAATCGTCCCGCTTGCGCCGGATACGGGACCGCGCGTGCTTGGTGGCGACGAGGGCGTCGTATGGGATGCGGAGGATTTCAACGCACCGTTACCCGACGCCATCGTCGACGCGTTCTACGGCAGTCGGCCCATGGCGACGAGCCGCTCACAAGGCCGTCGTCCCCGTGCAGGGCGCGCCGCGCCGCGTCGGGCACCCCGCGCGTGAAGGTCTTGCTCGACACTCAAGTCTGGATTTGGATGCGGAACGCGCCGGTCCGATTGAGCGCGAAGGCACGCCGCATCCTCACCGCTGAGCGCAACGAGCTGGTGCTCTCAGCCGCGACGCCGTGGGAGATCGCCATCAAAGTCGCAGTCGGCAAGCTCCGCCTCCCCTGCTCGGTCGAGGAGTTCGTCTCCACGCGCAGCGCTGCCACCCGTGTAACGCCATTGCCAATCACGCAACTCCACGCCATCGAATCGGCTGCCCTGCCTCAGCATCATCGTGATCCGTTCGACCGAGTGCTCGTCGCGCAAGCTCGCATCGAGGACCTGCCGCTCATGAGTACCGACGACGTCTTCGAGTCCTACGATGTCGAGATGCTGTGGGCGCGGTGATGGCGCAGGGCTCCGCGGAGCTCGAGCTGTCCACGCCTTGGCGACCAGGCGGGGCTCGCCGAGCGTCCGTCCGGATCCCTCGGCCAGGCGCGCGGGAATGTGCGCCGACACGTTGCAAGGGAACGCAGCACGACGACGGTCGTCGCCGTACGCCCGGCCGCCGCGCTACTCGTAGATGATCTCATCAGCGGCATCCGCCTCCGCCGCATCGCGCGCATAGTCGCGCGCCAACGCCGCCACTCTGTGCTTGCCGTGCTCGCGGTACCACTCGTGGGCGACGATCATGGCCATCACTTCGTTGGTGCCGGTCCAGATCGAGGCGAGGCGGATGTCGCGGTAGATGCGCTCCAGTGGCAGCACGTTGGTGTAGCCGATGCCGCCCACCACCTGCATGGCGTTGTGCACCACCTTCTGGCAGGACTCGGTGACGAACTTCTTCGTTTCGGAGATCAACCGGCGCACGTGGTCCATGTCCGCGACATCGTCGGCGGCGCGCGAGGTGGCGTACACCATGGCGCGGCAGGCATCGAGCAGCGTGGCGGCCTCGGCGACCTGGAAGCTGACGCCCTGGAAGCGGTTGATGACCTGGCCGAAGGCCTTGCGCCGCGAGGTGTAGTGGGTGGCGACCTCGAGCGCCGGGCGGGCGGCGCCGACGGTCATCGCCGCGGTGCCGAGGCGCTCGGGGATCATCATGGTGTTGAACACCGGGAAGGCGCCGTGCACCTGGCCGACGACGTTCTCGCGCGGAACCTCGACGTTGCGAAACACCAGGCGTCCGGTGCCGCCGCCGCGGCAGCCCATCAAGCCGTAGAGGTACTTGGTCTCCACGCCGGGGCCACGGTCGACGATGAAGCAGGTGATGCTGCTCTGCGGCGGCGCCTTCGGATCGGGGTTCGTGCGCGCGTACACCAGGAAGTAATCCGCGCCCTCGGCCCCCACGATGAAGCGCTTCTGGCCATTGAGCAGGAAGTGGTCGCCGCAATCCTTGGCCGTCGTCGTAGCGCCGAAGAAGTCCGAGCCGCCGCGCGGCTCGGTGAGGCACTCCGCGGCGAACAGGTCGCCGGCGAGCAGCGGCTTCACGTAGCGTTCGCGCTGCGCGTCGGTGCCGTGACGAATGATGGCATCGCAGACCAGGTCGGCGCCGACGCCGAAGACACAGGCCAGCTCGTAGCTCAGGCTGCCGATCTCCTCGCAGACCGCGCTGGCCGTCACCCAGTCCATGCCGCGGCCACCCCACGCCTCCGGGTGACGCACGCCGAGCAGGTTCCGCTTGGCCGCCTCGCGGAGCCACTCTTTCGGAAAGCGCACGATCTCGGCGTCCATGTCGAGGATGAGCTGACGCGGCGTGTCCTTGACGAACGCGCGGGCGTCGTCGACGACCTTCTTCTGAGCTTCGCTGAGCAAGTGTGCGATCATGGCTCCTCCTCAACGTAGACGATCGGAATGCTCGTGGCGAGCGGGAGTCCGTCGCGATCCCTGATTGCGGCCACCGCGTCGCGGCAGCCCCAATGCTGGCGCCGTTTCACAGAAGGCAGCACTCCCCGCCTTCTCGCGCGGGCTCGGCGACATGACCTCCGCAGTCGGACGTGTGCGGCGGGAAACCGTGCATCAAAGGGACCCGCATCACCGTGTACGACGTGCTGGAGTACATGGCGGGGGGAATGAGCGAAGCGGCCGTCCTCGCGGACTTCCCTGCGATGACCGTCGATACGGAGCGTGCACGCACGGGGCGGATGCGGTGACGACCGCTCGTCACCCGGGGGCGCGGGCCCCGGCATCGTGCGACCCGAGCGTGATCCGGCGCCGCTGCGCGCCCCAGAGCGCGATCGCGGCGATCGTCGGGGCCGCGCACGCGACCGCGGTCATCGCGTAGTCGAAGCCGCTCGTCGCCGAGGGGAGATTCCACAGCACGGCCTGTGTCGCGGTGGCGAGCGCGTCGCACGTGACGGCGACCGCAAGCGCCGCCCCGAGTGTGATCGACGGACGACGCATGAGCCGGAAGATTCCGGCCGCGATCAGGACGTCGAACGCGACCCATCCCCACTTGACCCAGGGCGCTCCGAACCAATGACGCGTCGGGGCGACCGCGATCAGCATCGTCCACGGAACGAGCAGGAGGGCGAGGACGCGGAGCACCGCGGTCGGCCCGCGGACGAAGGAGCGCCACGCGAAGCGTGCGAATCCGTTCCCGGTGAACGCGCGGAGCGCGTCGACGATCGATGCCACGGCGCTCTGCCGCGCCGGAAACGCCAGATAGATGGTCTGCCAGTCGGTCGGACGGAGCTTCGCCTTGTACGAGCGCAGGCCCTCGAAGTCGTAGAGCGGACGCGCCCCCCGGCGCGCGACCCGCAAGGGCAGCGGCACTTCGCCCGCGAGAGGCGCGAGCCCGAGGGTCACCCATTCGCCCTCTGAAGCGGCCGCCCAGCGCATGACGGCGTCGACCAGGAGCTCGCCCGTCCCGTTCGGGGCGCTCGGATCGCGGATCAGCGTCTCGATGAACCAGCCGCGTCGCGCCGGGACGGGCAGTACGACAGCGAAGCCGACGAGCCGGCCGTCGCGTTCGGCGACGAAGAAGCTCTGGTGGCGCGCGAGCGCGAACGGATCGAGGCGGACGAGAAAGGCCATGGCAGCCATGCCGCGCGTCGCGAGCCAACGTTTCGAGAGGCGCCGGACGGCGGCCCGGGTGGCGTCGGCGTGGAGATCGGTCGCCGAGAGCTGACGGGTTCGCACGCCCTTGGCGCGGGCGCGGCGGAGCTGCTCGCGGAGGCTCCGGTGGTCGGCGAGGATGTCGGGCCACGCGCGCGGATCCCAGGCAGGTTGCTCGCCGATCTCGAGCGCCCGGAGCCCGTCGGTCGCGTCGACGAGGCGGCGCTCCGCGGCGAAGAAGGAACAGCGCCGGCCGGCCGCCTCCGCCGCGGCGACGAACGCGCGGACGGCGGCCGCGATGCGGTCGGGGGCGGCGATCGGTGCGCCGGCGGCCACCCACGCGGACCCGGTATCGAGGTAGGCGACGCATGCGTCGTCGCCGTCGAAGAAGAACGAGCACCCGGCTTTGACGGTCTGGAAGGCCGTCGAGTTCCATCCGTGTCGTGCCAAGAGTGCGAGCGGTCGTTCGTCTGCCCGAGTCATCGCGTGCGCGTCGAGTGTGCTCGGCCCGTGCGACGCTGACAAGCGAGGAGGCACGCATGCCGGAACCCATCGCGTGGCCGCGAAAGTGGCGTCGCCCACCCGCAGCCGGGCTGTGCGGCGCTCGACCCGGCGGCTTCGCGTTGACGCGAGCGGCCGGCGGGCGGCTCGCCGATGCGCGACCGCCAATCCGACGGCGACAGCCCCACTGAGAGAGAACCTACATGCGATGCTCCATGTGATGGCGCGCCTAGCGGCACGGCGATGTCGCGGAATCACGGTTCTCGCATGGAACGACTTGTGATGAGCTGGTCGCCGAGTGTTGCCTGCCATGCGCTCCATCGTCCGTCGCGGACGGACTCTCGTAGGCGTCTCCACCGTGGCCGCGTTCCTCGCGGCCTCCGCCACCCACGCGGCAACCGGCGGCCCCGTGGAAACGGCCGTGAACTTCCTCGAGGCCTCGAAAGCCTGGCGGTGCGACGAGGTGTGGCGTCTGTACTCCGCGGGTACGCGGGAGAACTTCCTCGCGGTCGAGCACCGTTACGAGCGGGAACGTGACGGGCCGCCGCGGCCCGACCCGCCCGAGAAGGCCTACTGCGCGTTCACGCACTACACGTTCGAGCGCGGCAGCGCGCGGCTCGTGCGGCAGGACGGCGATACGGCCCTCGTCAAAGCGGACTTCCGCGCCAAGATATCCCGCTCTCGGTGGGACCTCTTTACGCCGACCACGATCGTCACCGAAGATCTCCAGTTGGTGCGTGAAGGCGGCGTATGGCGGATAGAGCGGCCGCGCTTGCCCGTCGGACGCCAGGGCTGGCGGCTGATCGAAATCGGACCGGTCGACGTGTTCCAGGAGAAGGCCAGCATCCCGGGCTTGCTCCGCTCGATGGAAGCCACGACGGTCTCACGCCTCGCGCGCAAGACGCTCGACGCGGCATTCCGCGATCCGATGCTCTGGGCGCGCGTGCTTCCTTCGGTTGCCACGGTGGAGCCCATGGAGCCCGCGGGCGAATCCGAGCGCGTGCGGCTCACGTTCGGTCCGGAGCCCCGGCACTCGTTCACCGTCGAGGTGCGGCACTCCGACACGATGGCCGATCCGACGTCGGCTGCCACGGCCGTGTATTGGATCGTCGAGGGCAACAACCGGGCACCCGTCTACTTCAGGGGCTGGTGGAGGGTGCAGCCCCACCACGACGGAACGCGCGTGACGATGACGTTCTACTTCGACCCGAAGGATTGGCCCGGCGAAGAGACCGACGAGGTCTTCTCGGCGGAGCGCATCGCGCAGGCGGTGCTCGATCTCGACAACGCCGCGCGCGAGCCGGTGCGCTAGGAGTCTGCGCCACGGATCGGTTTCGAGCGAGAACCGTGAGCCGCCGCGAGCGCAAGGAGCGCGACCCGACCGCGTATCTGTGCGATACGCCGAGGGTCGCGCGACGCCGTCGATCGCGGA